>JBDSLN010000291.1:0-10373 GCA_039916365.1 Vicinamibacteria bacterium | reverse complement strand
ATTACGAGAGAAAAAACGCAAGCGGCCGTCTTCACACGATCATCAGGCAGGCCTTCGGGATCGGCGAAGTCGAGGTACTTCAGCATTCGGAAGAGTTCAAGGAAGACGCGGGCCACCGGCGTGCGCTCGCTTGGATCCTCCACCGCGCGGATTAGCCCGGCGATTTCGGAACTCGCGACCTTGTCAAAGACCGGTTTGAACTTCTTGTCGAGGAGCGCCGCGAGCGGCGGGTTGCGTCGTAACTCGCGTGAAAAGATGCGGCCGACAGACTCAAAGATGGGGAGCGGAGTCTTCTGGGCGCGCAGCGATTCGGCAACCAGGAGACGGACATCCTCAAGGGTGCCGCGGAGGACAAGGAGACCGGCTTCGGGACGCGCGTCGCGTAGAAGGCGCTCGAAGTAGGGATCGGCGCTTTCTGATTCGCGGATGAACCCGTCGACGTAACGCTTGAACTGCGCTTCGTCGACACGATCGCGCGGAAGGAGCTGCGAACAGAGCTGGCCAACCCGGAGCAGACACAGATCCACGACCGCAAGCTCTGAAGACCAGTCGCGGTAAGGGAGCTCGTTGACCTGCTCGTCGGACAAGGCGTGGTGGGCAGGTTTGAAAAAGCGATCAAGCGCCCGCAGCCACAGCTCCAGCTCGAACAACTCCTTGCGACGCCCGGAGTCGGCGGCACCCTCGACCCAGGCCTTAACCTGAGTGCGCAGGTAGTCGGAGCCCAGCCGGGCTTGTCGATCAGTGCGTTCGGTCTCTTCCATAGATCATCTCTTCTCGGCCGCCCGGACACCCAGGCGTTCGCTCGATGCGGAGATCTTACCGAAAGGTGGTCGCCGCCTTTCGACTAGACTTCGTAAACAATGGCTTTTGAAGAATCCCGCGAAAAGATGGGCCTGGTTGGCGAGCTTTGGGCTTTCATGAAAGTCCGCAAGAAGTGGTGGCTCGGGCCGATCGTGGTCATGCTCGTTCTGCTGGGTCTCTTGATCGTCCTCACCTCCGGCACCGCCGTCGCCCCGTTCATCTATACGTTGTTTTAGGCAGGGGGCCGCACCCGGCCACGCGGTCCCTGAGCAGGCCGATTGCTTCAAAGTCGAAGGGCACAAACAAAAACGCCCCTGGCCGGAGCCAGGGGCGGTGAACGAAGCCGGAGCGGCGCTTCGAACGAGCGGGCCTAGAACGTGATGCGGGCTTCCGCCGTGACCGAGCGACGCAGGATGTCGCCGAACACGTGCTGTTGGATCTTCTTGTCCAGAAGATTCACGCCCTTGAGCGTCGTGACGATCTTGCCCTTGTTCCACTTGTAGCCGATATTGCCGTTCACCATGGTGAACGATTCGGTGTAGCCGTGGTAGGTCGAGGTCAGGACGTCGGTCCAGAGCGCCTTGTCCTGGTAGTTCGCCTGGATCGTGCCGACGAGACGCTCGGTGTTCCAGTTGATGCTGGCGTTGAACCGGTTCTTCGCGGGCAGGGCCAGTTCTTCGTTGAGGTACCTGATCTGGCCGGACTTGGCGTCGAGGACCTTGGGCTTCGCCTGGTAGGAATAGTTCGCGGACATCGACCAGTGGTTGTCGAAACGGTGATCGATCGAAAGTTCGAGACCATCCTGCCGCAGCGGACCCAGGTTCAGATAGGTGGACACCGTGCGGGGCAGAACAATCCGCCCGACTATGGGCGCGACTTGATTGAGGAAGGCGATCAGCGTGCCGGGAACGGGAATCCCAGTCGTGGTGAGACCCAACAAAGCCGGGGCGTTGGCTGGGGTGTAGATATCAAACGGCGGGATTCCGTTGGGGAACGATGCCGAAGGCTGGATGGAGGCGAAGTTGATGTTGTCGTCGGTCTCGTTCCGATAGAGGGCGATCCCGATGGTGGTCTTGTCCTTCAAGGTACCGGTGTAAGCGACCTCATAGGCGGTCACCGATTCCTGCTTGAGGTTCGGATTGCCCACGTTCTTCACGATGAAGTTGAAGGGCGCCGAGAAGGCGGGACGAACCGCGGCGGGAGCCAGCGGAGCAAGCGCCGCCAACGGGCGAAGATCAACCGTGGTCGGGGTGAAGATGTCCTGGTTGAGGTAGTTGTTGATCGCGGAAGGCGCCCGGAAGGCCTTGTTGAATGACACGCGGAAGGACTGGTCGGCGGCGGGCTTGAACATGGCGGTGACGCGGGGCGAGAAAACTGCCTTGTCGATGTTGCCGAATTTGTCGACACGACCGCCGACGGTGAGGCGGAACTTGTCGACGAAGAACTCGTCCTGGAAGTAGCCGCCGAACTCGTTGCGGTCCTCGGCTGCCGGAGCCAGGGTGATGTTGAACTGGTTCCGGCGCGCGTTGCCTCCGTAGGAGAGAACATGCTTTTCGGCCACGACCTTGGCATGACCGATTTCGAAGTCGTAGGTCTGGGTCTTGAAGTTCAGGTTGACCGGCTTGAAGGTGTTGGGATCGATGAGGAGGAGGTTCGGAGCCTCGACGTCGAGCAGGTTTCCGAAGGCCGCGATCTTGAGCGAGCCCTTGCTGTAGCCGATACGGCCGTAGCCGAGATAGGACCCACTCTGGATGTTGAAGGGACCGATGCCGGTGTGGATGATGCCGGTGGTGCCGGAGTAGCCCGCGGAGTAGGTCAAGCGGCCGCCGTTCGACATGTCCTGATCGAAGCGGGCATCGAACTTGGGCTGCTTGGTGCCGTCATTCTGGAAGTTACCGGTGCCCGAACCGTCCACTGGGTAGGGAGAACCGCCGATGCAGTTCGCGGTTCCCGCCACGCCGCTGCAGGTGCCGGTGACGCGCGGATCCTGAATCACCGGGATGCGGCCGGTGGGACGGGAGTAGGGATCGGACTTGACATAGCCCGCGGACAGGCGGGTGGACCACTTGTCGTTGATGGCCTTCGCGAAGGAAAGGCCGCCGCCGAACGAATAGTGGTCAGACGAACCCTGGCGCGAGCCACCCTTGGTTCCGAAGCTCCCGCCAGAGAAGTAGACGGTGGTGTTCGGATTCTCACGCGGGGTCTTGGTCAGAATATTCACGACGCCGGTCAAAGCGTTCGCTCCCCAGACTGCGGAGGCCGGACCGCGCACCACTTCGATCTGTTTGATGTCCGCAGGGTTACTCGGAACGAGGTCCCAAAGGACGAGGCCGAAGAAGTCGAGATAGATCGAGCGTCCGTCGAGCAGAACGAGCGTGGACGTCGCGAGGGTGGAGGTCCCCTGGCGCATGCTGAGGTTTACGTCGCGCGCCGAGGTCTGGATCACGTTCACGCCGGGGACGTTGCGGAGGATGTCGCCGAAGTTGGAACTCGGGGCGCTTTGCAGGGTCGCCGAGGTGACGACGGACATCGTAACCGGGGCGTTTGCGAGGGTCGACTCAATCTTCGAAGCCGAAACGACCACCGTTTCGCCAAGGCCCGCGATCTTCAAGGAGAAAGTCACGGCTGCGCCGGCCGCCACACCATCCTGGTGCGAGCCTGCGAAGCTGGACATCGTTACCGTAACCTTGTAGGGACCGCTGCCCGCGGGAACGATGCTGAACTTGCCCTCGGAATCCGAGTATCCAGTCCTCGAACCGCCCGGCCCGGAGACCACGACGGTGGCGCCTGGGAGGGAGCCGCCAGACTCGTCAACGACCGAGCCCGTGACCGCGGCTCCTTGCGCGAACAGTGATGCGGCCATGAATACAACCGCTAGAGCGGCGAGAATTTTTCTCATAACACCTCGTGAGATCTGAAGATCCAACCCGGGGACGATCCCCCAACTTTTGATTGCGACTGTCATATCACAATTCGCTGGGCGCTTTCCCGAGGACCGAAGGATTTCAGGCACGTCCCAGTCTGTTTACGCCGCCAAGTCGACGGCTTGAAACGAGGGTCTTCTCAGCTCCGCAGGGTTCGAAGTCGGGCAAGAAGCTTCTCGTGGATGGAGCCGAAGCCTCCATTCGAGAGAACGAGCGCGTGATCTCCTGGAATCAGTCGTTCGCTCAGCTCCGCGACGATCGCATCAACCGCTGGAACGAAGCGCGCTTTGCCCCCGGCGCGGTTGATGGAGTCGACCAGATTCTGTTCGCTGATCCGCTCGGCCTCTGGAACTTTCCCAGGAAGATGAGCGGCACAGACCACCACCTCATCCGAGGTCGCGAACGCCTTCGCGAAGTCCTGTTCGAATACTTTCGTGCGGGACGTGTAGGAGCGAGGCTCAAAGATGGTCACCACGCGCTCCCCCATTCCGATTCGGGAACGCAGGGCCGCGATCGTCTCGCGCACTGCAGTGGGATGATGAGCGAAGTCGTCGTACACATGGATGTCGTTCACGGAGCCGCGCAGTTCCAGCCGGCGCTTCACTCCTCGAAAGGCGGAGAAAGCATTCGCGACCTGTTCGAAGGATGCGCCCGCTTCAAGGCACGCGATGGTTGCGGCGAGCGCGTTGCGAACGTTGTGATTTCCAGAGGCACTCATCGAGATGCGACCAAGGCGCACCTCCTCGCGAACCACGTCGAACGCCGAGCCATCCGCGCCAAGCGCGATCGCGCGCGCCTGCCACATCGCGTGGGACACTTCGTTCAGACCGAAAGTGGCCACGCGCGAACGCGCTTTTGAAAGGATCTCGTCGAGCGCTGGGCTCTCGATACCGGCGATCAGGAGTCCGCGCTGCGGAATGATGTTCATCAGACGCGAAAACGCAAGTTGCACCGCGGGCAGGTCGGCATAAATGTCGGCGTGGTCGAACTCGAGGTTGCCGATGATGGCAATGTCGGGCAGATAGTGCGCGAACTTCGGTCGCTTGTCGAAGAAGGCGGTGTCGTACTCATCACCTTCAACCACGAAGTGCGGCCCTTTGCCCAGTCCGTAGCTCGCTCCCAGATCCAGGCTGACGCCGCCGATCAGGAAGGACGGATCGAAACCGGCATGGCGAAGGACGTGGGTCAACATTGACGTGGTCGTCGTCTTCCCATGAGTGCCTGCGACCACGATCGACGTGCGGTCGCGTAGGAACTGCTCGGCGAGCAAGGCTGCCTGGGATGTGTAGTGGCGCTTCGCATCAAGTACCGCCTCGACTTCGGCATTGCCGCGCGAAAGCGCATTGCCAATAACGATGAGGTCGGCATCCGCGGGGATGTTCGACGCGGCGTATGGCGTGCTGACCGGGACCCCCACCCGCGCCAGTTCGTCTGACATCGGTGGATAGACATCCTGGTCCGACCCGGTGACGTCGTGCCCCTGGGCCTTCAGCAGACCAGCCAGGGACGCAGTCGCCGTACCGCACACACCCGAAATATGGACCTTCACCGAACGCTCACTGAAGATCGTCCAGATCGACCACCGGCTCCTCCGTCACGCCCAGTTCGGTGAGATGAAGCCGTCCGGTCTGCGCCGTTTCGGGAGGAGAATCGTCCGAAGCCAGAAGAACCTTGGTACCGAGGGGAAGGGTGAGCATCAGCTGATCGCTGTGACCCATCGGCAGGCCCATCGCAATGGGTCCCTCGAATCCGCTCAGCGCATCCAGCAGGATTTGCTCAAGGGTGAAGCCGTCGTTTTCCTGAGCCTCACAGTTCGCCATCACGCCGAAGACAATGCCCTTCACGTCGCGCAGTGAATTCGAATCGCGAAGCTGAGTCAGCATGCGATGGAGCTTGTACGGAGGCTCGTCCACGTCTTCGATAAGCAGGACCGACTGGCCCGTCCACGGAAGAGCCCATTCCGTTCCCGCGAGGGACGCCAGAAGGGACAAACATCCGCCGGTCAGGACACCCTCGGCCTGACCGGGCCGGATGAATCGAACCGGCAGCGAGTGCTCGATCCGAACGCCGGTGACTTCGCCGATGAAACTGGTTATGTCGAAACCGCCATTCGACATCTCGACCGCGGCCATGGGCCCATGAAACGTCACCCAACCATTGCGCTGCAACCACGCGTGGAGTGCCGTGACATCCGAGTATCCACAGAACACACGCGGTTCGACCTGTGTCGACTCCAGCCACGGAAGCAGTGCCGTAGCACCCTCCCCTCCGCGCGCGCAGATCACTCCGTCGATCTCCGGATCGGTCAGCGACCAGATGAGATCCGACATTCGCTCCTCATCCGCTCCGGCCTGATGAAGGTGCATCTTGTAGACATTGTCACCGAGAACCGGCTCAAAGCCCATGGCACGTAGACAGTCGAGACCAGCATCGACCTTCGCTTTGACGACACGTCCACCGGGAGCAATGACGGCGATGCGCGATCCCGGCCCGAGCGCCTTGGGTTTAATCACAGGGGCAAACCAGAGATTTCCGCCGCGAGCAGACGCGCTTCCGTTCTTCCTGCGGCTGCCAAAGCACCCTTGGCGGTCGGCTCGACGTACGGTACCGCGTACTTGTCGATCATCGCCTCGATGCGAAGAAGAGAATCGTCGATGTCGCGTTTGCGCAAGTCTCCACTTTCCTCTCCCTTCACGAGGGCCTCGATCACCGCCGCCTGCGCTTCCTCGTGCTCGCATACAGGCAGGATGTCGCAGCCCGCCTTCGCGGCAAGTATCGAAGAAATCGCGTAGGGCCAGTTCGCCGAGACCGCCTTCATCTCAAGATCATCCGCCACGATGACACCCTTATAGCCGAGTTCGTCACGCAGAAGTGTGGTCACGACGCTTGGCGACAACGTGGCCGGTACCTTCTCGTCCAGCTCCCGCACCACGATGTGAGCGGTCATGATGGTCGCGACCTCCGCGGCGATCGCCCTGCGGAAAGGAACCAGTTCGATCGCATCAATGCGCGAGCGCGAGTGCTCCACCACGGGAAGGTCGAGGTGCGAGTCCTTGGCGGTATCTCCGTGACCCGGGAAGTGTTTGGCGCAGGCTGCGACCCCTGCCTTTTGCATCGCCTCGATGAAGGCCGTGCCGAGCTTCCCCACTTCCTCCGCGTCGCGGCTAAAGGAACGATCACCAATGATCGGATTCTGTGGATTGGTATCGACGTCCATGACCGGCGCGAAGTCGAGCGTGATGCCGCAGGCCTTCAACTCAGCGGCAATGGCTTCCGCCATCCGGCGGGTCAGATCCTCTGACTTATGTTCGCCAAGACGACGAAGCGGGGGCCAAACCGTCCAGGGCACGCGCAGTCGCTGCACGCGACCGCCTTCCTGATCGATGGCGATCAGCAGGGGACGGGAATAGTTGGCGTTGCGCGCGATGCCCTGAAGCTCACGCACCAGATCGGCCACCTGTCCCGGCGTATCCACGTTGCGCTTGAACAGAATCAGCGACTGAACGCGAAAGTCACGGATTAGGCGCTTGGCGTGGTCGTTGGCGATATGGCCGTCAAACCCGGCCATGACGCGTGTTCCCGCGCGTGCAATGCTTTCCTTCCCCATAATGTCCTGGCCCCGCGTTACGCGAGGCGGGCTTTCACCGCGTCGCTGACCTTCTTGCCGTCGACGAGCTTGCCGGTTTCCTTGAGTGCGGTGACCGCGGCCTTCATGACCGCTCCCATGTCTTTCGCGGTCGGCGAACCAAACGCAGTGGCCGCCTTGTCGACTTCTGCATTGATCTCATCGTCGGTAGCAGACTCGGGCAGAAAGGCCTTCAGAAGGGCGAGCTCGGCGTTCTCCTTCTCGACCAATTCCATGCGACCGGCCTTCGTGAACTGCTCGATGGAATCCATCCGCTGCTTGGCCACCGCTTCAACGACCTTCTGCGATTCGGCTTCATCGAGCGGAGACCGCTTGTCGATCTCTTTCTTCTTGAGTTCAGACTTCAGCAGGCGCAACGTCTCCACGCGCGGCTGGTCCTTCGCCTTCATTGCCGCCACCGTGTCGGCGGTCACTCGCTCCATGATTGTCATAGGAGCGAGGTTATCAAGCGCAGGACTGCTCCGTCCCGCGCTCAAGCTTTGACGAGAAGTGCGCCGCGGAGGGCACGCGCCTCGGCGAGGAGTTCGTGAACCGCTTCGTCGGTCGAAAGGTGGGAGACCGCGAGCTGAGCTGAAGCTTCGTGACCATGGTCAGTGTCGTGGGCGTGCTTGTCGTCGGGATCTCCCAGGCCCGCCTGGCGAAACCTGCGCAGGCGCTCGAGGATGAGGTTGCGGATCTCGTCAGCGTTCGCGACGCCCTCGAAGCGGCCCATGTGGAGCAAGTGATCCGCTCCATGCGACTTCGGTCCGGCCTCGGGCTCGCTGCCACCGGCCGAGCGCACCAGCACATCGGCCAGACCCAGCGCACGCTGCAGAGGACCTTGACGAATCTCGACCTGCTGGATGTTCGCGAAGCTCATGGTCGATTCCTGCAGCCGAAGGATGCCGGTGCGAATGCGGAGGCTTCGATCGGTCACGATGTACCAGTGCTGCTCGAATTCGAGACGGACGATCGAATAGCTCACCAGCGCCTGCAGGGCGAAAAGCGCGATACCGCCGAACTCGATGAACTTGATCACCGGGAGAACAAAGGCGGGGGTGTTGGTCAGCGCAAGCGTCCACACTCGTTCCTGATACTGCTTACGCTCGGCCCGACGCTTTGCCGCGGGCACCGGAGGTGCCGACGGATCCGGCGTGGCGGTGGCGGTCGGCGAGGGTCGAGGCACAAGGGCCTCGCGGTGCGCGCGGTCGACCGCCGACTCGGCCATGCCCAGCATGACGAGCGAGAAGCCGATACCGACGAGGGCGCCGCTTTGGCCGAGAGCCCACCGCGCGACGCGGAGGTAATAGAGATTCAGACCGGCGCGAAAAACACGCACCGAACCGGGCGCACCGATGGGAGGTTCGGGCTCGTGGGGAACCCGCATCAGCCGAAGGACGCGCGACTTGACCCAATCAAACATGGGGATTGCCCTTCGTGTCCGCAGCGTTCAGCCGGAGTTCCAGCAAGCGTCTCGTTTCTCGTAGCTCCGCCGCGACCTGGAGCAGCGCCGCCGCCAGGTCGGGCGAGACCTCCTTCGCCGTGGGTTTGGCGGGCGATCGAATGTCCGCCACTCCGCGCATACGGGCATAAAGAAAATCGCGTACCAGTTCAAACTCCTTGATGCCTTCAATGGTCAACTCGGCGCCCGAGTTGCCGCTCGCGGTCTGAACCAGGATGCGACCGAGACCGAGCCAGCGCTCGATCAGGTTGGACCGAAGGTGAATGTCCTGAATACGCGCGTAGTTGATGATGGTCTCGCGGCGAAACAGGATGCCCCATCTCATTGAGATCCCTTCCTCGGTGAACTTGTAGCGCAGGGTCTGGAACTTGAAACGAAGCACCAGTGCCACCAGGGGAAAGAAGATCAAATACGCCAGGGACGAAATGAGGTAGTACGTCCACAGCGCGGGATCAGGTCTTTCGAGTCCCAGGACCACGGCGTTCATGTCCTTTGATGGGACCTGATGGGAAGGTCCCGTGAGTGCGCCTTGTTTCATTGGTAGATCCTACTTTCCTGAACCGCGAGCGTCCGCGGCCATTTCCGTAGGACCCCCTTTCAAACCGTGCTTGCCGATTTCCGGCACACGGCTTACCAGTAGCCTTTCACGTGGCGGCATTACGCAATATCGAGGCCCTTGCCGCCGTGCCTTCCACCGAGACGTCACTTCGGTGGATGAGGACAGAGCGCAGTGGAGACGATGACCCGTCGATTGCTTGGCCGCCACATAGAGCTGACTTCGGAGTTGTCGCACTTTGTCCACAGGCTCAGGCCTGCGGGGGTGGTTGGATCCGGTCTTGCCGGACATGCCCTCGCGCTTACCTCTTCCGTCAACACGACTACCCCAAGGACCCTTCCCTCCGATCGCGTTATTCGTCGCGACCATCTCCAGTACTACGGTCCCCTCGGACTCCCGCTGCACGACGCCCGATTTCACACTCGGCTTATACGGGACGCCTCGCCGCGACCACGGCCGCGCAGACGGGTCTCTCCTGTTCCCTACCAATCCTTGTTCGCGTGCTGCTCCCAATACCCCGGTGGAACTAAACGCACTCTCTCCGAACTCCGGCACGTTTGACTTGGCCTTCGCCGTGACATGAGCGGCTCGGCTTCCACATTGTTGATCTGACGAGGCTGCAGGATTCACTTCATGTTGCGGCCCGCGAACTTGCTCCCTCCGAAGAGGCTCTTGACGCCCCGCTTGGGACAGGAGGCTCTCGCCTCCCGCCTGGGGCCTGCTACCCGGCGCTTCGGCGCTTACCGGGACGGGACTCTCACCCGCTGGATTGGTACAGCATGGCTCAGCCCATCGCGACCTTCGGTCGCTCGGAACTTTGCCTTCAGGACGCACCATGCGTGGAATCTTATCGCCGAAGGCCGGACAGGCACTCGCGAGCAAACGCTTCAACGCGCTGAATCGAAACTCCGACGCGCTGAATCGAAGTCGCGAGGCTCGTCACGCGATCGTCTTGAAAGCATCAAAGTGGCGCGGTCTCCACAGCTGATGATTGGCGGGCCACAC
>JBDSLN010000290.1:0-3788 GCA_039916365.1 Vicinamibacteria bacterium | reverse complement strand
GCTCATCGCGCGCGGAGGACAGCACCGCCACGCGACCATTCGGATGATGCGCGAGTTCGACCCTGAGTCGCGCGAGCAGGATGTCTCCGACCCGTACTACGGTGGCGACGAGGGCTTTGAGCAGATGCACCGCGTGCTCGAACCCGCGTGCCGTGGCCTGCTCGACTTCCTCCGATCGGAATGAGCACTTCCTGGAGTCCGCGCTGCGGCGGGCTCTGAAGGGCTCACCTCTCGCGTCCGGCTGGCGGGATCGCAATCCTTTGTATCAGCTCTACCACCTCTCAATCACGCTTTGCTGTTCGGCGGTTCTTGCGCCTCAGACGCGCGCCGCATCGCACTTTTTACGTCGGCTGATCGCGTATCCGCCAGGCCGCCTTCGGGTACGATCTCCCGCATGATGACTCCCTCGCGCGTGTCCGCCACGGCGTTCGTGCTTTTCGCCGCCGCTTCGGCCCAGTCTCAACCAGCACCTCATCCACTTCGGGTCGAGGACATCCAGAAGATCCGCGATGTGCGCGATCCGCGCTGTTCGCCTGATGGAAAGTCGGTCGCGTATGTGGTCTCGAGCATCGACGTCAAGGAAGACAAGAGCACATCGCATGTCTGGCTGACCGGCATCGATGGCAAGGGTGACCGTCAGATCACCTTCGGCGCCGAGAGTGAGTCCTCTCCACGGTGGAGTCCTAACGGGAAGTACCTCGCTTTCACTTCGTCCCGGCCGGGCGCCGCGAAGGGGAGCCAGGTGTGGGTCCTCGATCAGAACGGCGGCGAAGCCACCCAGCTGACCGACGTCAAAGGCCGCCTGCAGGACTACGACTGGTCTCCGGATTCGAAGCGACTTGCGCTCGTGATCGGCGATCCGGATCCCGATGTCGATCCCAAGCCCGCGCCGGGTGCGAAACCGCCCACGCCCAAGCCGATCGTGATCGATCGTTACAAGTACAAGCAGGATGGCCAGGGCTACCTGCTCTCCGGCCGCCACAGCTTTATCTATCTCTTCGATGTCGCGACGAAGAAGCTGGACCGGCTGACTGACGGCAAGGTCGACGAGAGTCTTCCCGCATGGTCGCCCGATGGATCGAGGATCGCCTTCTACAGCAACGTGGCACCTGACTCAGATCGCAATGAGACCGGCCAGATCTTTGTGATCGATGCCAAAGCGGCGTCTCAGGCCAAGCCCTTGACTCAAGTTGCGAACCTCGCGCAGGCCGCGCGGATGACCTGGAGTCCGGATGGCACGCTCGTGGCCTATCTGGAGGCGGACGATCAGAAGTTCGGCGCGTACAACATGAATCATCTGGCGCTCGTCGCGGTGGATGGCAGTAAGCCTCCCGCGCGCGTCGCCGCCACCGAGGCGCTCGATCGCGGTGTCTCCAATTTCCGTTTCACCCCAAACGGCAAGTCGCTCGAGTTCCTCGTGACCGACAGCCGTTACGTCTATCCAGCCCGCGTGCCGGTCAGCACGGGAGCGGTCGAGCGCATGATCCCCGGCGCCATCGTCCTCTCGAACTGGAACACCCAGGGTGGCTGCAACGTCACGCTCGCCGGTGGAAACGAGAAGGCGACCGAGATCCATGTCATGGACGGCGCGACCCTTCGTACGATCACCCATCAAAACGACGCTCTCTTCACGGAACTTCAGTTCGGCAAGACGGAGGAAGTGACCTTCAAGAGTGCGTCAGGTCCGGAGGTTCATGGTCTGTTGACCAAGCCGGTGGGTTACGTGGAGGGAACGAAGGTTCCGTTCCTTCTTCGCATCCATGGCGGTCCGAACAGCCAGGACGCTCATTCCTTCAGTGCGGAACGTCAGCTCTTCGCGGCCAATGGATACGCCGTTCTCGCCGTGAATTACCGAGGCAGCGCCGGTCGCGGCGCGAAATTCTCGCGGGCGATCTGGTCCGACTGGGGCCACTACGAAGTCGAGGATCTGCTCGCTGGGGTCGATCACGTCGTCAAGATGGGTGTGGCGGATCCGAACCGTCTTGGTGTCGGAGGCTGGAGCTACGGCGGCATTCTGACCGACTACCTCATCGCGACGGACACTCGTTTCAAGGCGGCCACCAGCGGTGCGGGGACGGCGTTCACCGTCTCCTTCTACGGCACCGACCAGTACATCATTCAATACGACTACGAGATCGGCCCGCCCTGGAATCCCAAGTCGTGGGAGACGTATCAGAAGCTGTCCTATCCCTTCCTGCATGCGGATCGCATCAAGACGCCGACGCTCTTCCTGGGCGGCGAGAAAGACTTCAATGTCCCGGTGCAGGGATCGCAGCAGATGTATCAGGCGCTCCGAAGCCTGGGCGTCGATACCCAGCTCATCATCTATCCCAATGAGAACCACGGAATCGCGCGACCGAGCTACGTCAAGGATCGCTACGAGCGTTACCTTGCCTGGTACGACAAATACGTGAAGTCGCCGAAGTCTTAGACCAGGGCTCCACGTCCGTTCATCGGAATGAACGGACGTGAGCGCTCGTTCGCGTGGCATGGCGGATGCATCGTCCCGAAGCCATGCGAACTCACTCTTCGATCGGCGCCCGGGTGCGCGCGCTCACGCTCTGCGCCGCGTCACTTATGACGGCCTGTGGCGGAGACGTCACGGGTCCGAATCCCACACCGACCCCCGGCGCCACAGGCAAATACGTTTACGCGGGGAGCACCGGATCATCTTCGATTGGGGCGTATTTGATCAATGCGACGACGGGTGCGCTGACTGCGATCGGCCAGGCAACGCTCAGTGACAGTAGTCGCGTGCTCTCCCTGGCGCTGGATCCGGCGGGACGTTTTCTCTACGTAGCCAGGATCGGTGACCGCGGCGGCATCGAAGCGTTCGCGATCAATCGCGCGACCGGCGCCTTGAGTCCCGTGCCCGGCAGCCCCTTCGATCTCGACCATCAAGCGGACGCACTGCTCATCGACCCGAACGGCCGTTATGTTCGAGCCGTTCGAACCTTCAACTTCCTCATCGATACGTTCAGTCTCGATGGGACATCGGGCTCGCTCACTCCTCGCCCTGTGTCCACGCGTCTCGATCTGGACTTTGCTCCGGCCGCTCCGGTGTTTCACCCAGATGGCAAGCGGATGTATTTTTCCGCCGCGACTTTTTCCAGGGTCGAGCAGGCTGCAGTGGATGCCAGTTCCGGCACACTCAGCGCGGGTTCGTTCACAGAGGTGCCGGACACGGTGAGATCGCTGACGGTTGATCCGACCGGCGCGCTGCTCTATGTCACGACGGCCACGCCGTTTTCCTCCGACACGTTGTTCGCGTATCGGATCAGTGCCACGGGTGGATTGACCCGATGGCCGGGCTCGGTCTTCGCTTCCGGTTTCGATCCAGCCGCCAACAATCTGCGACCCGACATCGTGACCTTCGATCCGACGGGCCGCTTCGCCTACGTGCTGGACCGCGCCGCGCGGACCGGAGCCCGCAGCCGTGGCGTGTTCGCCTTTCCCGTGCAATCCGGTCTGCTCGGTCCGACGGTCCTTGGGCCTTACTCATCGCCTCCCACGCCGCCACTGCTGCTTGGCGATCCGGTGGCGTTCGCGCTCGACCCGTCCGGCCGCTTTGCGTTTCTTCTGGATCAGTCCGCCAGCACGGTTTCCTCCTTCGTCGTGGACAGTGCGACGGGAAGCTGGACGCCTTCCGGCATGGCGGTGACCACTCCCCGCAACTCGAGCTTTCTGGTGGTGACGCAGTAGGCCTCGATATTCAACCTAATGAATCGCCGCGCCAGATGCGGCTGAAGTGATGGTCGGCGCCACGTCAGCCTTATGCTTCGTCTGTC
>JBDSLN010000289.1:0-3464 GCA_039916365.1 Vicinamibacteria bacterium | reverse complement strand
AGGTTGGCAACGTCGCCGCTCCCCAGAGAGATCCCGCCCACATCGACGAAGGAGGTGTCGGTGCCAATGGGAGTGACATTGTGCTTTGCGGCGATGGCGCCAAGCTTTGCGGCAAGGTCAGCGTTCTCGGACGTTCTGAAAATAGCCGTTCCGGTGGGAAACGTCGCGCCATTGAGCTTGACCACGTCACCCGCGACGCGCACGCGAAGTCCCGCCTGAAGCGCTTCGGCCACGGCAGCCGCCGCATTGAAGCCCCAAGGAAGCATGTAGGCGACCTTGGCCTGGGGCAAGGCCGTGACGGCGTTGGTCACGATGCCCGCGAGTGGCGTGGTCCTCGCGGCAAAGGCGAGAGCAGAGGGAACGCACTCCACGTCGAATGCGGAAGGCAGGCTCCATGCGGTGACGTCATAGATCTGATCGCCCTGACGCTTCTTGCGTCGTTCGTCCTGGCGCTTCACGAACGCCTCGTCCTGGTCGACGTTGACTTCAAGCAGATTGCGGATGAGCCGACCGGTGGGCTGGGCTGCGGACACCACATACGAACCGGGGGGGATGGTGCGAACGCCGACCTTCCCCACTTCGGTGGTCTGGCGCACATCGATGCCCTGACGGACCAGGAGTCGCGCGAGACGCTCGGCGCGCGAGGGATCAACACCGGGCAAGAGCACGTAGTCCTGCGTGCCCTTCCTGCCTTCGTCGATGGCGCTCAGACGGTAGCTCGAGTAGTAGCGAAGAAGCTTCTCGCGATTCTCTGCCGCGGTGCGCGCGGTCTGAATCGCCGCGGTGAAGTGATGAAGCACGCCGTCTTTGAAGGTCAGCAGGAGGCCGTCGTCGCGCTTCCAGGAAAGGGCGCGGGCGGATGCCTGCTCGTAGGTCATGCCCACGGCGCCGTTGAAGATCGGCCAGCTTTCTCCGTAGCCTGGATAAAAAGAGTCGTACTGTTCGCGGATGAAGTAGGCGAAGCCTTTCTCGTCGAAGCGGGCGCCGTTGTTGCGACCGAAGACATCAAACCAATCGCGCTGTTCCTTGGGAACAAACGGATTGATCGGATCGGCGGGTGGCGCAAAGTAGTACGAACCGTTTCCGCCCATCTCGTGAAGGTCGACGGCGACCTGAGGGAAGTACTCCTGATGAACGGCGACACGGCCCATGGTCTCCGGCTGCGACAGCGCGAACCAGTCGCGGTTCATGTCGAAGAGATAATGATTCGAGCGTCCGCCCGGCCAGGGCTCGTCGTGCTCTGCGGAGATCGGCTCGGGATCGGGCTGAGCGGCGCGTCCCTGAAGATTCTGGGAGAGGAATCGGGCGCGGCCATCCGGGTTCTCCATGGGATCGATGATCACCAGCGCGTTGCCCATGATGGCGTCGACTCCGGCATCGTTCTTCGCGGCGAGGAGGTGATACGCCTCGGCGAGTGCTGCGTCCGAGGAGGAGATCTCATTGCCGTGGACGCCGTGCATCAGCCACACGGAGACCGGAAGGGATTTGAAGAGCTCATCACGATCAGCGACGGAGGTCGTGCGCGGATCGGCGAGTTTCTTCAGGCCCGCCTTGATTGAGTCCAGCTTCGCCATGCGATCGGCGTTACCCACGACCATGATCCAGAGCGGGCGACCTTCCCAGCTCTTCGCATATTCGACGAGCTTCGTCCGCTCAGGCGCCGCGGAGGCCAGCGCTTTCAGGTAGACCGCGATGTTCTCGGGCGAGGTGATCTCGTCGCCGTGGTCGTAGCCGAGGACCTGTTTGATCGTCGGGATCTTCGGGTCGTACTGAGTGTTCGGGTCGAGGACGCGCGGCGTGTTCAGAGACAACGCCAGGGCAAGGGTCGTGAGCAGCAAGAGATCTCCTAGGGAATTTCGGAGATTCTAGCGGTTCGAACAATTGGGGAGCTGAACGCGGCTTACATCCCCGCGCGCGAGTTCATTTGGCTGGAATTCCACCTGCGGCCGGCCAGCCGTGGCCGCGTAGCAGATCATCATCGGCCCCGCGGGGATCTCCCAGCGGGGTGAGGCTAGCAGCCCGTGGTGAAAGTCTGCCGGCATTCGGCGAACGCTGCGGACTTTTACCACGGGCTGCTAGGCGAGATCGCCGGCGCGGATCGGAAGCCGCCGGATCCGGCGTCCGGTGGCGGCGAAGACGGCGTTCATCACCGCCGGGGCGCAGGGAGGAAGGCCTGGCTCACCGGTGCCCGTGGGTGCCGCCTCGCTCGGGACGAAGTGGACCTCGATGACCGGCGCCTCGTCGATGCGGAGCATCTCGTAGTCGCCGAAGTTACTCTGCTGGACCCGACCCTTGTCGATCGTGATGGCGCCCTTGAGGGCCGCAGTGAGGCCATACGCGATGCCGCCCTCAATCTGAGCCCGGGCGCCGTTGGGGTTAATCACGCGGCCGCAGTCGACGGCGGCGACCACTCGATCCACCTTGACCCCCTCCTTGCTGACCGTGACTTCCGCGACTTCGGCCACGTACGTGTCGAACGAGAAATGACAGGCGAGACCACGCCCACGCCCCTTGGGCAACGGTTTGCCCCAACCGGCCTTCGCGGCCGCCAGTTCCAGGACCGCCTTGAGCCGGCTCGTATCGAGCGTCGATTCGTTGTCAGGCGGTACGCGCACTTTCCGAGGCTCGGCGAGAAGGCGCAGGCGCAGTTGCAGCGGATCCTGTTTGCCCGCGGCCGCGAGTTCGTCCAGGAAGCATTCGGTCACGAAGCCGTTGACCGAGTGTTCCACCGAGCGCCACCACATCACGGGCACCCCGGACTTCGCTTCCGCGTACTCCATCCGCAGATTCGGGATGGCATAGCCGAGGTTCGCGGCTCCACCCACCTCGCTGCTTGCGGGCTTGGCCTTGTCGCGCGGAGTCCAGTAGCCATCGATCGACACGGAGGTCATGCGATGGAGCCAGGCCGAGGGCAGGCCCTGCGCGTCGATCGCTCCGGTGAAGGTGTGGAGCGAAGCCGGGCGGTAGAAGCCGTGCTGGTTGTCGTCCTCGCGGGTGAAGAGAACCTGGACCGGCGCGCCCGTGGCCTTCGAGATCTGCGCGGCCTCGGCGACGAAGTCGGCGTGATATCGGCGTCCGAAGCCCCCGCCCATCAGAGTCGTGTGGACCACGACCTTCTCCGCGGAAAGACCCGCGATCTTCGCGATCACATCCTGGCCCCATTGCGGCCCCTGGCTTGGCAACCAGGCTTCCGCACCGTCGGCGCGAATGTGGACGGTCGCGTTCATCGGCTCCATCGGCGAGTGATTCTGAAACGGCAACTCGTAGGTCGCCTCGATCCGCGAGCCAGCTTTGGCGAGCACCGCCTCGGCGTCGCCGTCGTTGCGCACGACTTCGCCGGGCCGAGTCAGCAGATCGACGAACTGAGCTCGGAGCGTCGCGCTGCTCTCGTGGGCGTGCGCACCCTCGTCCCATTCGATCGTCAACGCATCGCGTCCGCGCATCGCCGCCCAGGTGGTGTCGGC
>JBDSLN010000288.1:0-17374 GCA_039916365.1 Vicinamibacteria bacterium | reverse complement strand
GGGAGATCGTCCGAGCCATCGGGAAAAACCTGAACCGAGATCTGAGGCTCCTCCATCTCCAGACCTCGCAGAATGATGCGGGTGGTGAGCAAGGACCGGAAAGCCAACGCCACCCGCACACGAGGTGCGGTGAACGACGGTCTGGTGGAGTTGGGAGCGCCTGGAATTCTCACGTCGCGCAACTCGACAGTACGACCCGCGAGGTTGACCGAAAGGCCGCCAACGGTAACGGGACGGTTCAGGCTCTTGGCGAGCGCCTGCTCGACCTGGGTCCGTAGGAGCCTCTCGCCGAACAGGGCAAGCAGACTCGCGACCACGATCGCGATGACGATCAGGGCGACCAGAGCGAACCTGGTGAGCTTGAGGAGTTTGCGAAGCACCAACTCCATAATCGCAGGCGATCCCGTTCGCTGCGCAACCAAGGGTCGCGATTGGCAGCGTATAACGTCTTAGGCCTTAAGCAATAACGAGGAGAAGTGCGCCCGTCTCGACCGCCTGCCCCTCTTTGACCTTGATCTCTTGAACGGTGCCCGCGCGATTCGTCTTCAACTCGTTTTCCATCTTCATGGCTTCCATCACGATCACTCCGCGGCCGGGTTCGACCACGTCTCCGGGCGCCACCAGCAGTTTGACGATCTTGCCCGGCATGGGAGCGGTGAGCTTCAGCGGACCGGTGAGAACGGGCTTGCCGAACGCCACGCCCTTCACCGCGTCTTTCAAGTCGACGTCGACGCGATCTCCGCGCACGATGATCGCGAAGCCTTCGGCGGTTTTTTCCAAGCTGACGTCGTGAGACTGGCCGTCGACGAGAACGGAGGCCTCTGAAGGCCCGGTCTTCAGCCAGTCGAGTTCCATCTTCTTGTCGCCGATGGTGACCTGGTAGCGGCCGTTCGATTCACGAACTTCCACGCGGGCCGATTGGCCGCCGGCGGTCGCATCAAAAAGCATGACGTTCTCCGAAGAGGGCGGGAGCGATCACAGGCGCGTCACCGCATCACGATTGCCGAGCCGCCACCAGAGCGACGAACGCGACGATGAACCTTCGGTCTTGACCGCGCGGGACTGCCGACGTACCTGATAGGCGGCGACGGCGGCCACCGCCATGGCGATCTCGGTGGCGCGGGCCCGCTCGTCTTTCTCCGCCTGAACCTGGCCGACGAAACCGGTGTCGTAGTCGCCTTCGATGAACTTCGGATGGCGCAGGGCACGGTCAAAGAAAGGCAGTGTGGTCTTGATGCCGGTGATCTTGTACTCGGACACCGCGCGCAGCATCCGTGCGGTCGCGGCTTGGCGGGTTTCCGCGTGCACGACGAGCTTGGAAATAAGCGGGTCGTAGAACATGGGAACTTCGAAGCCTTCGTACACGCCAGAGTCGTCACGCACTCCCGGGCCGCCTGGAACGCGCAGCGATTCGATGCGGCCTGGATTTGGAATGAAATTCGCTTCGGGATCCTCGGCGCACACACGGCATTCGATCGCATGGCCGCGCTGGGTCAGGTCCTTCTGAGTGAACGGCAACGCCTCGCCTTGCGCCACCAGAATCTGCATCTTCACCAGGTCGATGCCCGTCACCATCTCGGTGATCGGATGTTCCACCTGAAGGCGCGTGTTCATTTCGAGGAAGTAGGGCTCACGTTTCTCGTCAACCAGGAACTCCAGCGTGCCCGCGTTGACGTAACCGACTTTCTTCACCAGAGCGACGGCGAGAGCGCCCATGCGCTCGCGCAGTTCCGGAGTGACGAAAGGCGACGGGCTCTCTTCAATGATTTTCTGATGACGGCGCTGGATCGAGCACTCGCGCTCGAAGAGATGAACGGCGTTGCCGTGGGTATCGGCGAGAACCTGGATCTCGATGTGACGAGGCTTGAGGATCGCGCGCTCGATGTACAGGCTGTCGTCGTTGAAGGCGCTCATCGCCTCGCTGCGAGCGCGCAGAACACTCGCTTCGAGATCTTCGGACTTGTGAACGAGACGAAGACCCTTGCCACCGCCACCCGCCGCTGCTTTGAGCATCAACGGATAGCCGATGCGTTTTGCCTCGGCGAGGATGGCGTCGTTGTCGGCGAGCGGATGGAGCGCGCCGGGGACCACCGGCACACCCGCGTCCACAGCCACGCGACGCGCCGCGGTCTTCTCACCCATCGCGGTGATCGCTTCGGCGGAAGGGCCAATGAAGACGACCCCCGCGTCCTTGCAGGCCTTCGCGAAAGACGCGTTCTCAGACAGGAATCCGTAGCCGGGATGAATCGCTTCGGCGTCCGATTGCTTCGCGACGTCGAGGATCGTCTCCATCTTCAGATACGACTCACGCGAAGGAGACGGACCGATGAAGTAGGCCTCGTCCGCGTAGCGCACGTGAAGAGCTGAGCGGTCGGCCTCGGAATAGACCGCCACGGTTTTGATCCCCAGTTCGCGGCACGAACGCATCACGCGCACCGCGATTTCGCCGCGATTGGCGATGAGGATCTTGGTGAATTTTCGTGGGCTCGTCACGCAGGAGTGATTCTATCGATACGCGATCGCTCATCTGCTTCCGGCGCGGGAGATAGAAATAGGGCGGGGCATGCGACCCTTCGACTTCGAAGCCAACGGACTCCTGGTCAGGGACCGTAAGGATTTGCTTCGATCGGCGTCGTTGTGACATTCTCCCGCTCGCCCGATGGAGGAGCGGTCCCCATCACTAGGTCTTCCGACGACGCTGTAGTTGACTGACGAAGAACGAAAGGGGAGGACCGCCGAAGAGATGAAGCGCTCAGCAGCTTCATCTTTGGACGCAGGGGAGAAGACCCCGCGGCTGCTGCGGTCTCGTAAAAGAGGCCGTGGAGTGCCTGAGGAACAATGGTCGTCGCCTCTCATCGCGACGAGAGGAGTGGACTTTCAATAGTCCACCGTTGTTTCGACGATGGACTCCTGAAAGCGGAGTTCAACGGAGAAAGAAACAACATGAGTCGTTTTCCTGTCACCATTCTGGGAGCCACCGGTGTCGTCGGCCAGCGCTTCGTGCGCCGGCTGAAGGACCATCCTCTCTTCGAGATCCAGCATCTCGCCGCGTCGGATCGCAGCACCAGCAAGGCCTACGAGGAAGCCTGCGCGTGGCGCCTCGACGGCGTGCCCTACGGCGGTCTCAATCAGCAGACGCTTCAGGCCGCTCATCCTGATCACGCGATGTCGCCGGTCGTCTTCAGCGCGCTTGACTCAGGGCCGGCGTCGCAAATCGAGCCGTTGTTCGCGGCCGCGGGGGCACTGGTCTTCTCGAACGCGTCGTCGTTCCGCATGGCGCTCGACGTTCCGCTGCTCGTTCCTGAGGCCAACGCCGATCACATGGATCTGCTCAAGACGCAGCGCTCTTCGCGCGGATGGAAGGGCGGCATCATCTGCAACCCGAACTGCACCGCCACCGTTCTGGTGATGGGCCTCGCTCCGCTGCAACAGGTCTTCGGCATCGAGCGCGTCTTCATGACGTCGATGCAGGCCGTCAGCGGCGCCGGCTACCCCGGCGTTCCGAGCCTCGACATCCTGGGCAACGTGATTCCCTTCATCAAGAATGAAGAGGAGAAGGTCGAAGAGGAGACGCCGAAAATGCTGGGCCGCTTCACTGGCAACGCGGTGGAAGCCGCCGCCTTCTCGATCTCCGCGATGTGTCACCGTGTTCCCGTGATCGAAGGTCATACCGAAGCGGTCAGTGTGACGCTCCGTGGCAACCCGACGCCGGAGCACGTCACGGAAGCGTTTCTCGCGTGGCGTGGTGATGCGCGCGTGGCATCGTTGCATTCAGCACCCGAAGTTCCGGTCCATGTTCATATGACCCCCGATCGCCCGCAGGTTCGGCTCGATGTCGAGAAGGACGGCGGCATGAGCGTCCACATCGGGCGTGTGCGGAAATGCAATCTCCTGGGCATCAAGTTCGCGCTCTTGGGTCACAACACGGAGCGCGGAGCGGCAGGCGCTTCCGTTCTCAATGCCGAGCTGGCCCACGCGATGGGTCTCCTGTCATGAGCCTGGTTCTGAAATTCGGCGGCAGCAGCATCGGCGACGCCGCTTGCATCAAGCGAGTCGCGGAGATCGCTCGAGTCGCGGCCGATCGCACGCCGGTCGTCGTCGTCTCCGCAATGGGCAAGACGACCGACACATTGTTCAACGCTGCCCAAGCGGCGGAGCGCGGTGAGACCGCAAGTGCGGTCGACCAGCTGAACCACATCATCGGAAAGCACCGCCAGACGTGCGCGGAGTTGTGGCCCCACGGAGCGCCCACCGATCTTCAGGGGTTCGTCGACGCGGCCGCTCAACAGCTCGACATGCTCTTGCGCGGCGTGGCGCTTCTGCGCGAACTGTCCGAGCGCAGTCGTGATGCGATCGTGTCCTGGGGTGAATTGCTCAGCTCACAGATCGTCGCGGCGTACCTTGCGTCTTTGAGGGTTCCGACCGCGTGGCTCGACGTGCGACGCATGATGCGAACAGATGCGAAGTTCGGAAGCGCCGAACCGCAGATGCACGACATCAAGACCCTCGCGCGCACGGAACTTATGCCGCTGATGGGCGTGGGCAAGGTCGTGGTGACGCAGGGTTACATCGGCGCGACGATCGATGGGATCACGACCACCCTCGGGCGCGGCGGGAGTGATTACTCCGCGTCCCTCATCGGTGCTGCGATCGTGGCGCGTGAGGTTCAGATCTGGACGGATGTCGAAGGCGTCCTCACCGCGGATCCGCGGATGGTGCCCGAAGCGTCTCCCATCCTCGAACTGAGTTTCCGCGAAGCTGCGGAGTTGGCGGCGTTCGGAGCGAAAGTCCTGCACCCC
Source organism: Vicinamibacteria bacterium (assembly GCA_039916365.1). Classification (GTDB taxonomy): domain Bacteria; phylum Acidobacteriota; class Vicinamibacteria; order Fen-336; family JAGNNV01; genus JAGNNV01. The sequence goes on along the minus strand of JBDSLN010000288.1, from coordinate 12,575 downwards.
GCGACCATCCAGCCGGCGGTGGAGGCGGACATTCCGGTCACCGTCCGCCACACCATGCGGCCAGAAGGAAAGTTCAGCACAATCACCGCGAGCGGCGGAGGCGGCTCCACGCGGCCCGCCACCGCGATCGCCAGTCGCAGCCCCATCCAGGTGATCACCATCGAAAGCTCGCGGATGCTCGCACAAAGCGGCTTCCTCGCGCGCATTTTTGAAGTCTTCGGACGTCTCGGCGTGCCCGTCGACGTGGTGGCGACCGCGGAGGTCAGCGTGTCGTTGACCGTCGAAGCGAACGCGCCCATCGACGCCATCAAGAAGGAACTGAGCGCGTTCGCTCACGTGGCGGTCGCGAGCGACCGGGCGCTGGTCGCTCTTGTCGGCGAGCGCCTGAAGCACACGGCGGGTCTCGCCGGGCGTGTGTTCGGTTCAATCGCGGCGATCAACGTCGAAATGATTTCGATGGGGAGCAATGAGATCAACCTCAGCCTCGTGGTCGAACGCAAGGATGAAGCCGCCGCGGTTCGGCTCCTTCATCAGGCGCTCTTCACGGCGAACGGAGACTACAAATGAAAATCGGTATGTTCGGGCGCGGCCGTCTCGCGGGTGCGATCGCGACGCTCGGCGGCGAAAAAATCGCCTGGAAGATCGGCCGCAACGAAGCGCCTCCGAGTGCCGTCGACGTGGCGATCGATGCGTCGATGGGTGATGCGGCGCAGGACCATCTCACCTGGGCTCTCGAGAACCAAGTCGATCTGGTGATCGGTACGACGGGTTGGTCTATTCCCGACCTAAAGGAACAGGTCGGGAATCGCATCGGTGTGGTCGTGGCCCCCAATTTCTCGATCTCGATCGCCTTATATGCGCGCCTGTCTCTTGTGATGGCGCGATTCGCGGCGCTCGACACGGTACGAGACCCCTACATCGTCGAGCACCACCACGCCCGCAAGAAGGACGCTCCTTCCGGCACCGCGAAACTCCTCGCCAAGACGATCATGAAGGGCTGCCCGCGCAAGACGGAGTGGACCCTTCAAGGGCCGGGCGACTTGAAGGAACATCAACTGAGCGTTTCGTCGATACGCGCGGGGCATACGTACAGCAGTCACATCGTGGGCATTGACGCTCCCGCGGAAACCCTCGAGCTCCACCACGCCTCGCGGTCCCCCATGGCGTACGCCGATGGTGCGTTGAGAGTCTCCGAATGGATCCACGGCCGCAAGGGCGTCTTCGCCATGGACCAGTTCTCCGAAGAAACACTCGATCCCCTATTCCAAGAGGTCAAACCCTAGTCATGTCTACCCACGCTGATTTTTCCGGACTCTCCGTCGCACTCGCGACTCCCTTGACTTCATCGGGCGATGTGGACATCAAGGCGTTCCGGGCCTTGGTCAGGCACGTGGCGACGGGTGCCGATGTCCTGGTCGTTCTCGGTTCGACCGGCGAAGCGGCAACCATCACGGAGGAAGAACGCGATCCGCTGATCACGGCCTGCCTGGAAGAAGCGGGTGGCAAGAAAGTGGTCGCCGGGACCGGGCACAACTCGACGCGTCAGACGGTGGCGTGGACCAGGCGCGCGAAAGAGCTGGGCGTTCACGGAGCGCTCATCGTGACGCCGTATTACAACAAGCCGACGCCACAGGGGCTGGTCGCTCACTTCGACGCCGCCGCGGAGGCCGCACCCGATCTTCCGTTCATCGTCTACAACGTTCCCGGCCGAACGGGGCTGAACCTGACACCGGCCGCGCTGCAACTTCTTTGGGCGAATCCGCAGGTCGTCGCAGTGAAAGAGTCGAGCGGCAACATCACCCAGATCGGCGAAGTGTCACGCACGCTTCCCAAGGGCAAAACGCTTCTGTCCGGCGATGACAGCCTCGCTCTCGCCGCAATTGCGGTGGGCGCCGACGGTCTCGTATCCGTGCTCGGCAACATGGTCCCGAAGGAAACCAAGCAGCTCGTGGAACTCGCGCGAGCGGGCAAACGCGAGGAAGCGGTCGCGCTCAACAATCGCCTCCTTCCCTTGATCGACGCGCTCTTCGCCGAAAGCAATCCGATTCCGCTCAAGGCCGGCTTGCAGATGATGGGCCTGGGCGGCGACTTTGTTCGTCTTCCCTTGATCCCCGCCGCCGACTCCACCCGCGCGCGCCTCAAGGACGCGCTGGCCACCGCCGGCATCACAATCTAGGGATGGATCTCCAGACCCTTCGCCGTTTCTACGAGCGTCCGCCCACCGAGTCGTCGGTTGATCCTCTTTGGGCTCAGGCGCACGAGGCATTGCTTCGTGGCCTCGAATCCGGAGAGATCCGATCGGCCGAACCGGATGGCGCGGGCGATTGGCGCGTCAATCTGTGGGTGAAGCACGCGATCCTGGCCGGGTTTCGTGCGACGAAACTCGCCGAATACCCGGGGCCGGGCTTTCCCTTCGTCGACAAGACTGCCTTCCCTCCGCGCGCCTTCTCCGTTGATGAAGGGGTTCGCATCGTGCCGGGCGGATCAAGTGTGCGCCGTGGTTCGTTCGTCGCCAGGTCAGTGGCGATCGTCCCGCCCGCGTTCATCAACATGGGCGCCTTTGTCGATGAAGGCACGATGGTGGATTCACATGCGCTCGTGGGATCTTGCGCGCAGATTGGCAAGCGCGTGCATCTCTCGGCCGCGGCGCAGATCGGCGGCGTGCTCGAGCCTGCGGGCGCTCGCCCGGTCATCGTGGAAGACGACGCTTTCGTCGGCGGGCTGGTCGGAGTGTTCGAAGGCGTCCGGGTGAGACGACGGGCGGTTCTCGCAAGCGGAGTTGTGCTGACCGCATCCACCGTGATCTACGACCTGGTCCACGGCAAAGAATGGACACGCGAAGTTCCGGAAGACGCCGTGGTCGTCCCCGGCTCGCGTCCGGCCAAGGGTGCCTTCGCCGAGAAAAACGGCCTGCATCTTGCCACCGCGGTCATCGTGAAATATCGCGACTCCCGCACCGACGCCGCCACCGCACTCGAAGCGGCCGTGCGCACGTAGCGGGAACGACGGGCGATTCAGCCGACATGAATGCGTGGACGCTTCGACGGATCTGACACCGCTCGTCGAAGCACTTCCTGCGTGACCGGCGCCGTATCACCTTCACCCAGGAAGATGTACTTCAAAACGTAGGCGATGGGATTGCCGTCGGTCCAGCCAAAATAAGCGTGGGTCGAACGACCGGTGCGCTTCTGTTCATGGAGAAGAAGCGCGGCAATGGCATTGGGAATGGCGGGCGCCACGCATCTCAGGATGTGGTGCGGGCCGATGCGCAACGCGCGCACTTCGAGGTCATGGGTGAACTTCGATGCATCGCCCTGCTTCACTTCCAGAAAGACGATCGGTTCGCCGTCGTTCAACGAATGGTCTTCGCGCGCCTGATTCTCCTTCCGCGCATATTCGTCCAGGGTCTGGCGGTCGGGTCGATGGGCAATGATGCGAACGGGGCCGGGCGCCATCGCGTCGAGGAACTCAATCGCCTTGGGGGAGAGGGTGACCGTACCGATGCGCAGCTCGGTGGATCGCTGGAAGCGGGACGTGATGGACAACAAGACGATGCCGCCGATGAAAAGCAGCGAAATTCCAAGACCCAGCGGCGCTTTCACGACGACGGTCAGCGTCGTGTATCCGAAGATCACGGCCATGGTGACGTAAAGCCATTTCGATCTGTTCTCCCTCCATTTCTGGATCGCGACCGCGAGAGCGGCGGAACTCATCAGCGCCAGAACGCCGGTGCCGTAGGCGTCGCCTTGCGCTTTGACGCTCGCTTCAAAGGCCCAGGTCACGAGGAGGCTGATGAACGTGAAGACGAGGACAAGCGGCCGAGTCGCGCGCGCCCAGTCCGGTGCCATGCCGTAGGGCGGCAGGTACTGAGGCACCAGGTTGAGCAGACCTGCCATCGCGGAGGCGCCGGCGAACCAGAGGATTCCGATGGTCACGAGGTCGTAGAACGTCCCGAACCCGCCGCCCAGATACTCGTGCGCGAGGAAGGCGAGCGCGCGGTCGTGCGCTCGACCGCCCTGGTGATGCTCACTCATGGGGATCAAGACAGCCGCCACAAAGGACGACACAATCAGGGCCACGCTCATGATCAGAGCCGCAACGAGAAGAAGTTTGCGCGCGTTGCGGATTCGCCCTTCGGGGTGCGCGTGTGTATCGGTCGCGTCACCGCGCACGAGCGGCATGACGCCGACGCCTGTTTCAAAGCCGGAAAGGCCGAGGGCGATCCGCGGAAAAATCAGAAGGCTCGCCAGAATGGCCGGGCCGAGGCCACCGTGTTCGAGGGTCACGTTCTGCCACCAGCCGTGAACGAGATTGGGGTTGAGCCACACTTCAAGCAACGCCCGTCCGAGGACGATCACATTCGCGAAAAGATAGCCCCCGACGATGACCACCGCGACACCGATCGCCTCATGGAGGCCTTTGAGGAAGACGGCGCCAAGGCAAAGAAGGAGAACGCCCGTCACCATGACCACGTGATCGCGGAGGAACTCCGGCACGTACGGGTTCTCGACGATGTGCGCGGTGGCGTCGGCCGCCGACAGAGTCATGGTGATGATGTAGGCGGTGAAGGTAAAGCCGAGAAGCACCAGAACAAGCGCCTTGCCTCTCCAGCGCGTCAACAGATGCTCAAGCATGGAAACGCTGCCGCGACCGTGCGGGGAATAGCGGGCGACCTGCCGATACACGGGGAGTGCTACGAACAGTGTGACCAGCACGAGGACCGCAGTGGCGATGGGCGAGAGCACGCCAGCCGTGAGGACAGCCAAGCCCGGCTGATATCCAAGGGTGGAGAAATAGTCGACACCGGTCAGACACATGACCTGCCACCACGGTGCTGTGGGTGTAGCGGCACCGGGATCATCATGTCCCTTAAGGAGCCACTCGCCAAGCCAGCGGTTGTCTCCCGCGGAGGAGGGAGACTCGGCGGACAAGACGTCAGAGACCGGAGGATCACCCTCGGATGGATCGCTCATGAGAGTTTTCCAGCATAGCGATAAGGACAACCTCGAAGCGCCGATTCTCCGAAATGACGCGACGGGACAATCAGCGACGCTGAAAAGCGAAAATCTCGTGGCTCAACGTGACCGTCATGGCCGTGAGAACGGCGACCGCCGACTGCTCGCTCTGCCTGAAGCCGCGGTAGGTCGCAACCAGAAGATCTCGCAGTGCGGCCGGCTCGAACTCACGCCGATCCATGATGGTCGTGTGTTCCAGAAGGGAGAAGTGCTTCCCCATCTCTTCGTCCACGTGCTCTCTGCGCGACTTTTCGATCTGCTTGCCCTGAACGTGGCTCCGAAGTTCGATGAGGTCGCGCGGACCAGGCGCCGCGATCAGGGCGAGGCCGTCCGGCATGAGAACACGGTGGAACTCGTCCGCGTTGGTGCGGGCGTCGATCGAGGTGATCAGGTCGAACGATGCGTCGGCGTAGGGAAGGCTGCGATCGGCGTTTGCGACAACAAACAAGCACGACGGCGACGCCTTGACGGCCAGTTCGACGGAGGGAGCCGAGATGTCGAGACCGTGCCGTTCGAGGGGAACGTCGAGCAGCGCGCGCAGAAAGGCACCTTCTCCGCAGCCCACATCGAGCAATGTGCGCCCCGCTATTGGCGAGCGGCCAAGGATCACATGAAGGAACGCTTGATGAACGGCATCCGCCTGGCCGGCATCCGCAAGACGTCGGCGGGCGCGAGCCGTTTCCTTGGAATCGCCAGGCTCGCGCGAACGACTGTGCTGGGGCTGAAGGAGATTCAGGTAGCCCGAGCGGTGCTGGTCGAACGAGTGTTGGCGCGCGCAGGACCATCGCGCGCCTTCCTGGCGCAGGGCCCTCAGACAGCCACGCACCGGACATCGAAGAACGACGCTCATTGATTGGTCTCAGTGAGCAACGGACACTAGAGCGGAATGTTGCCGTGCTTCTTGGGAGGGTTCTTGTCGCGTTTGGTGCGGGTCATCTCGAGACCCGCGATGATGCGACGGCGCGTCTGGCGGGGCTCGATCACGTCATCAATGAATCCGCGATCCGCTGCGACATAGGGATTCGCGAACTTGTCTTTGAACTCCTGCACTTTGGCAAGACGCATGGCGATCGCGTCCTCGGCTGCCGCGAGTTCGCGGCGATAGAGAACGTTCACGGCACCCTCCGGACCCATCACCGCGATCTCGGCCATCGGATAGGCAAGGTTGAGATCGGTGCGGATGTGCTTGGACGACATGACGCAGTAGGCGCCGCCGTACGCCTTGCGCGTGATCACGGTGATCTTGGGAACCGTGGCCTCGGCGTAGGCGTAGAGCAGCTTCGCGCCATGACGGATGATGCCGCCGTATTCCTGCGACGTGCCGGGCAGGAAGCCGGGAACGTCTTCGAACGTGACAAGAGGGATGTTGAAAGCGTCGCAGAAGCGGACGAACCGCGCGGCCTTGACCGACGCATCAATGTCGAGACAACCCGCGAGAACGGCGGGCTGGTTCGCGACGATGCCGACGCTCTTCCCCGCGAAGCGCGCAAAGCCGACCACGATGTTGCCCGCGTAGTGTTCATGGACTTCGAGGAAGCGACCGTCATCGACCACCGCGGAGATGAGCTTTTTCATGTCGTACGGCTTGCTCGGATCCTCGGGAATCAGGGTGTCGAGGATCGGGTCTTCGCGATCGCTTGGGTCCGAGGTGGCGTGAAGGGGCGCCTCTTCGAGGTTGTTCGAAGGCAGGTACGACATGAGGTCGCGAATGAGCAGCAGGCAGGCGCGGTCGTCATCCGCAGCGAAGTGAGCCACACCCGAGCGGGCGTTGTGCGTCATGGCACCGCCCAGATCTTCCTTCGTGACTTCTTCGTGCGTCACCGTCTTAATGACGTCCGGGCCCGTGACGAACATGTAGGACGTGTCCTTCACCATCAGATTGAAGTCGGTGATGGCGGGCGAATACACGGCTCCGCCGGCGCAAGGCCCAAGAATCGCGGAGATCTGCGGAATCACGCCGGAGGCGAGGGTGTTGCGCAGGAAGATGTCGGCGTAGCCGCCGAGCGAGGCGACACCTTCCTGAATCCGCGCGCCACCCGAGTCGTTCAGGCCGATTACGGGCGCGCCCATCTTCATGGCAAGGTCCATGACCTTGCAGATTTTCAGCGCGTTGGTCTCGGAGAGACTGCCTCCGAACACCGTGAAGTCCTGCGCGAAGACGAAGACCAAGCGCCCGTCGATGCGTCCGAAACCGGAGATGACGCCGTCGCCGGGAATCTTCTGGTCGCCCATACCGAAGTCGGTGCAACGATGCTCGACCAGCTTGTCGAGCTCTTCGAGCGTACCTTCGTCGAGAAGGATATCGACGCGCTCGCGGGCGGTGAGCCGGCCCTCGCGATGCTGTCGTTCGCGACGTTCAACACCTCCACCTTCTTCGGCGCGGCGGACCTTGTCACGGAGAACGGCGAGTTGATCGGCCATAGCTATTTGTTTCGTTGTCGGAGGAAGGAAGTTCGAAGACAGTGGACTGGGGGAGATATCGCCGGGAATTTGACGATTGCGCGACTTACGGATCGCTCCTAGGGAATGATGATCTTGGTGATCGGACTGGGTTCGCTTTCGTTGCCGGCCTGGTCGACTGCGGTCACGTCGTAGGTTCGGGCCCCCGGTGCCATGTTTCCGTGGCGGGTTCTCAGAATCGGACCCTGGGTTTCGAGCAGCAAGGTGCGCGCTCGGGTATCCAGGGCGAGATAGACGCGATAGAAGGCCACATCAGGGGAGGCGGAGGCGGCCCACGAAAGCTCCACGAAGTTCGAGCCGATGTCCGCCACGAGCTTCAACGGCGCATTGGGCGGAACAATGTCCTTACTCTCCACGCAAACGGGTTCGGTCGAAGCACTCTCGACCAACGGCTTGAACGACACCGTGTATCTGAGGGCATAGCAGGGTTTGTCTCCGGGTTTGAGATCCGAATCGACCCAGGAGGACGCTTGAAGGGACTCGCGCACGATATGTGGCGTGCCGTCTGTCCGGAAGATGCGGATGCCGGTCAGAGGTGTCGGAGCCGGTGTCGCGGTGGGGCTGGTCTTTGGAGGCGATGCGGAGAGAGGAGGATTCGACGGCGTTGCCGATGAGATCGCTGTGCCAGATGCGGGCGTAGGTGAAGGGGACGGAGACGGGGATGGAGACGGGGAGGGAGACGGTATCTCTAAGCCAGGCGGAGCGACGCCCGGAACCGTTCCTGGAATGGGCGAGGGCGATGGAGATGGAGCCACTGAAGGCGTTGGCCAGGGTTCCGCCCCGGGAGGATTGACCCAGGAGAGGCTGACGCCTATCGCCGTGTTGACCGCGTTCAGGTTTGTCGGGGGCGAGGGAACGGGGACGGGCTTGAAAGCGACGGGGGCCGACATATTGGAGCGGGCCTTACCGGAAAATGCCCGGACAGAGAAACGGGCCGCAGCTGTGACAATGGGAAATGTCTTGGTGCGAACCTCACCAGGGGCGACCTCTTCGCGAAAGATCGGCCGCGCAAGCTTGGTGAAATCGCCGGCCGCCGGGCCTTGATACCACTCGAGTTCGATGACCGGGAGCGGGCGATTTTCGGTCGTGAGGCGCGGGGCTATGGCTCGCAGTTCAAGGGCATTGCCGACCTGATTGACCTCGATGGCACTCGGAGGTTGAGGCGTCTTGAGGTAGGGCGCCAAGGGGTCGGCGCGCTTGCCGCAAGCCATCAAGGCGGTCAGGCTCAGGAGCCCGGTCAGGGTCCAACCGACAGAAAATCGACGGCTCATAGCGTGCGGGTAGTATAGAGATCCGATGGGTTTTCCCTCGCTGCGCACGCTGGCTATCGTAGGCGGCGTCTACGATTTGGCTCTGGCGATCCCGATGATGTTTCTGCCGGAGTTCACCGCGCGGCTCTTTGGCGCGCCGCCGCCCGTTCCCGTGGTCAACGCTCAGCTCAACGGACTCTTCACCTTGACGCTCGCACTGGGCTATTTCTGGTGTGCCCAGGAGGTCGACGCGCGCCGTGGCTATCTTTGGATCGCCGGCGCATTCGTGAAGATTTCCGGAGCCCTGCTCTTCGTGGGCGATCACTTCCTGCGCGGATCTCCCTCGACGTTCCTGCTTTTCGCCCTAACCGACGGCTCGCTCGGATTGTTGACGCTGGCTACGCTGCTGCTCGCTTCTAGTAAGCCTTCGTCTCGACCTTCTTGAGAAGATCATCCTTCGCGAGTTTCCCGGCGGCGAACGCATCGAGATCGGACTTGAGGGCCCGGATGATGACGGTGCGCGCGGGTTTTGCCCTCACCCACGGCTGAGGGCGTGAGACCAGCTCGACGGAAACGGTTACCATGTCGGTCGGCTGAAGAGATTTCAGAAGTGCTGCGTCTTCGAGGACAGTGGTGACGAGCGCGTCTTTGACGTCCTTCTCGACCTGCTCGGGCGGACGAGTGTCGTCAATCGCGTCTTCGAGGAAGAACGTCCACGGAAGAGGGATGCTGGCCGCAACTGCCTCCGCCCCTGAGGGGCGCTCCTCCGCCGAGAGCTGCCGCTCGGCATCCGCGAAGGCCGCATCGGCGAGAGCGCGCATGCGTTCCGCTTCCTTCCGACTCTCGCGAATTCTCGCCTCGAGATCTGTGAGGTCGCTGGGCCGCCTGTTGACCATTACCTGAGGACCGGCGGCGGCTGTCGGCCGCGAAGTGGAGACGGAAATCTCTGGGGCTGGTTGCCCAGGCACGGTGGCCGGAACGGTGGGGAGCGAGCGCGGTGAGAGGAGAAAGATAGCGCCCACGCCATCGAGATAGACGAAGCGTGTTTCAGGCAGGCCGGCCAAAAAGGGGATCGACTCGGCCGGGCGGCAGGCGGTCGCGAGGCGCTGCTCGAGTCTTGTGGAAAAGCGCTGCAGATCAGCGCGACGATCGGCCGGCGTCGCGTCGGTTGAGAGGATCACGGCGAGGGCGAGGGCGATCAGCATCGGAAACTTTGGACGAGACTAGCGGTCGCGCGGTTTGGCGGTGACGCGGACCAGGTTCTTCATCAGCTCGCTGGTGCGAGCGGCATCGGCTCCGGTTCGGGAGTCGATATACGCGAGCCCGGCCGCGATCTGCGCCATGTCGTACTGGCGCTGGAGATCGCTTTCCGTCCGCAGTCCCGACAGACGTGCTTCGAAGAGACGCGCCTGGCGGTCTTCGCTCGCCCTCAGCAGTTTCTCAATGGTGGCGGGCGAAGGATTGGAGACCATCTTGGTCGCACTGCCGGCGGGTGCGGACGCGGCGGCGGTCTGAAAGAAGGATCGACGAAGGTCGTCGATCTCCGCTTGATGGTGCGCCTCCTGCGCGTTGAGCGCGTCCTGGAGAACGTCGTAGGAAACAAATCGTGTGTTTGTTGGCGACGCGGTGGAATTGGCGGGAGCAGACGAAGTGACAGCGGCGGTTTGGGCGGGCGCCGGACCGGGGATCAGCGTAGTGCGACCGGCCACCGCGATTCCAATACCAAGCACCAGACCGGCGGCCGCGGCGAGGCCGGCTGGAATCCAGGAAACCCTGGGGCGGGAAATGGGAACGACTTTGGGAACCACCGCGACCGGCACGTCCCATCCGCCGAGAACTTTGCGAACGCCCTTCAGTTCGGCGTATTCAAGACGGCAGGGAACGCACTGCGCCATGTGGTCGCGGGCCCGCGAACGCTCGGCTAGTTCGCCATCATCGTAGAGCAGCGCGATGATGTCTTCGCGCAACGCTTCACAAGTGAGATTCGACGTCATCGGAGGGTGTCCTGCATAAAGTTGAAGACCGGGGAATGACTCGGATTCATATGGATCCTAAGACTCAAACGAGTCGGGAATGTGGGACGCGCTTGTAACACCCTCGCGCGCCAGATGCTGTTTCATCTCGACTAGGCCACGGTAAAGACGCGTCTTGACCGTCGAGGTGGGTAATCCCAGTGTCTCCGCGATCTCGGCAAAAGTGAGACCTTCGTACTCTTTCAGGATGATCACCTCGCGCTGATCCTCGTTGAGTTTCTGAATTGCGGCACGCACACGATCAGCTACCTGGTTGCCTTCTGTGAATTCAAGGGGAGACGCCCCCTTGGAGACCAGAGTGGGGATTTTCGGCTCGGGTTCGTCAAGACTGACATAGCTCTTACCCTTCTTACGACGCAGCGAGTCCCGACAAAGATTGAGCGCAATCTGGTAAATCCACGACGAAAATTTTGCCTCGCGTTTAAAAGCGTTGAGGCCGCGGAAAGCCCTAAGGAACGCTTCCTGGGTGATGTCTGCCGCGTCCTCAGTGGACCCCAGCACGCGCCACACAGCACCCCGGATCTTGCTCTGCCAACGAGACACAAGCTCGTCGTATGCGGCCACCTGGCCCGCTTGGAAAGCTTCGACGAGTTGTTCGTCCGACATCTGCGAGTTAGTGAGCATTTAGCCGGAAGTTCTTCTGGCTTCTAAGGTTAAGACGTATCGACCACCAAACAGTCTCACGCCTTAGGATGGGTCTGTTTGTATATATCAAGCAAATATTGTGGATTGACGTGAGTGTAGCGCTGGGTGGTCGACAGGCTGGAGTGTCCAAGCAGCTCCTGGATCGACCTCAGATCTCCTCCCCGTTGAAGGAGATGCGTCGCGAACGAGTGCCTCAGAGTATGAGTGCTGGCCTTGGTCCGAATCGCCGCGAAATCTAGTCCCCTGGTGACAATTCTTCTCACCGTGCGATCAGAGAGCGCCTTCCCGTTGGCCCCGGAGAAGACCGGACTGCTTCCGGTAAGTGCTTTTTTTGAACTTAGATATCGGTCCAGGGCTACACCCGCTGGTCCACCGAACGGAACCCAACGTTCTTTTCTTCCTTTACCAAGAATACGAAGAGATTTATTGCTTCTATCCACATCGTCTAACACCAGGCCGACGATCTCAGAGCACCGCATGCCGGTCGAATACAGCAGTTCAAGGACAGCCGTGTCTCGGTCTCTGGATTTATTATCTATATCAGAAGCAGAAACAAGATCGGCCGCTTCCCGTTCTTGGAGGTGGCTCGGAATCTTGAGGTCCTTGCGTGGACCGACCAGGCTTCGAGCGGGATTCTTGGTCAGCGTACCCTCACGACAGAGGTACCGGAAAAAGGATCGAAATGTCGCCAGCTTGCGGCCGGCGGTCGTGGCAGATGCCTTGTGCGTGTGGAGGTCCGCAAAAAATCCGCGAAGGAGCCACAAGTCGATCTCCTTGGACTCTGGCTCGTGACCGAGGCGCGCTTGGGCGAAGCCGTGAAGCTGACTCAGGTCCTTTGAGTAGGCCCGCAGCGTGTGAGGAGACGCATTGCGTTCGTCAGAAAGCGACGTGACGAAACGAGCTATGTCCTGCTTCATGACTCATGCAGGCATGGCGGGCGGCGTGGCCGGGTGGCTCTTGAAGCCACGCTCGACAAATCCCGCGAGCGAAACCAGCGCGCGATCCGAAAGAGCACGACGACGCATGCGCTTGTCGCGAATTGTCTCGCCCAGTTCAGGAAACAAACCGAAAGCGATGTTAGTCGGCTGATAATGCTTCGGGTCGCTGCCAGAGATGTATCGACCGAGTGCGCCCATCGCAGTGTCGATGGGAAAAGGCTCGGGCTCAAGGCC
>JBDSLN010000287.1:0-5078 GCA_039916365.1 Vicinamibacteria bacterium | reverse complement strand
GGGTGCCATTTCTCCCGTCTCTACGATGCGCACAAGTCCGAGAGGCGCACCCACGGGAGCGTCCGTCACCACAAACGCTCCCGCGAAACCATTCGTGGAAAGCTGCCGCGAAAGAGCCGCAGCGTCCTCACGCGCCGGGAAACTGCCCGCCTTCACCTGATAGGTCTTCGTCGTGTCGTTCCAGATGGGCTCGGCCGAAATGCCGGTGCTGTCGGCGATTTTCTTCGCCGACGCCTGAGCGACCGCGAGGTCAGCGACACTCGCCGCCTGTACGCGGAAACGGACCGACGACCCCGCGGCCGGGTTCGCGAGTTCGAAGGTCAGCCGTTGGGCCACGCTCTTCGACTTCCCCGCCCACACGCGCATGCCGGCATCGGCTCCGCCCACGCTCACGCGCGTTGCATCAACCACAAACCCGATCCGGATCGTGGGTGCGATGAGCGTCGCTGCGATCGCCGGATTGTCGGGAAGGCCGGGCGCCGGCCGAACCGACGCCGAGGGAGACGACGCAGGTGTTGCGGCAGGGGTGGGCGTGTATTTCGGCGTCGACCCCGGACCGGGACGGGCTGGAGGTTTCGGCTTCGACTGGGAGTCACCGCTGTGGCAGCCGGCGACTGCCAGCAGGGCGAAGGCTCCAAGAATCCGCAGAATCCGGGTCGCGCGGATGCCTGGCGCGATGCTAGTAGACGAAGGTGACGCGCATGGTGACGCTTCCGTTGGGATAGTCATCGGGGAGAGGGAGGAGGTTACTCCCCTGCAGCGCGTTGGCCGCAGCTCGATCGAGCGCGGGCATGCCCGCCGATGCGATCTGAGTAAGGCGGCTGATCACTCCGGAACGGTCGACCGTGAACTCGATTCCCACCTGGCCTCTCACCCCCAATCGGGCAGGCTCCGGGATGATCCAGTTGCGATAGACCTCGCCTTTGAAGTGATTGATCCAGCGTGTGAAGTCGGCGCCTTCAGGATCGAAGAACAACGGGCCCATCTGGGATCCAGGGATTTCAACCTGGGTCGCTTCCTTGCGGTCGCGAAGGGCCCGCTCGACGCTTCGCGTGGATGCGCTCAAGAGCCCTCCGGACGGGCCCGCCATGCGCGGATCGTCGGCGCGCGCCATGCGTCCTCGATCGGCCTGCGGCAGTTGCATTCCGCTTCGCTCCGCCTCCGCTCCATGGCCCCGTCCCGACTGTTTTTCCGACTCGGGCTTAGCTTCCTCCGGAAGCGCGTCTTTCTGCGCCACCTTCGCTCCGCGTCGTCCGATATCGCGGTCACGCTCCAGGTTCAACTGTTCGACGCGCTGATCCGATGCTTCACCGATACTGATCTTCGCGGATTTGGGAGGGGGCGGAGGAGTGGGCACCGGGCGCGGTGGCGGCGGGGTCGGCTGAGTTTCAGCCTTGGCCACCTGCTTGGGGGCCGGCGCCTTCCGCAACTCTCTAGGAACGAAGAAAGAGCGTCGTTCCTTCGGTTTCTCCTGCTCGACTTGAAACGACTTGGGATCGCGCGGCTGGATCAGAAAGAGCAGCGTGAGCAAGACCGCGTGCGTGAAGACGGACCCGAGAATCGGCGTTTCACGGCGAGGGACTTCGATTCGCGGTATCGGCCGCCGCGGGTCGTCGGTTGTTTCCGTGACCTCATCGACTTCGTTGAAATTGAATACCGCCACGTTCCAATTGAGATGTTCTCAGGCGAGACCGTTCGAGCCCATCCCGCTCATTTTCTCGAGGATGTCTTTCGCGAGCCTTAAGACCGCGACGCCATCCGCGCCCGACACGACCGCGGGCGTCTTGGTTTCGATCGCGTTCACGAAGGAGATGGCCTGACGGCGCAAGGGCTCGCTCTCCGGATCGTCCATCCGCGAGGTGATCGCGTCGAGTTTGATCTCCGGAGCGCCGCTTTCGTCCGCCACGAGCCGGGCAATCTGCGCCTGACGTGTGAGGAAGTCGCAGGAGGCGTATAGGCGGGACCCGAACACTCGGAACTTCCGGATCTTTTCCATGGACACCCGACTCGCGGTGAGGTTCGCGATCAGCCCCGATTCGAACCGGATGCGGACGTTGGCGATGTCGAAACGATCGGTCAGAACGGGCACGCCCACCGCATCGATCTGCACGGGCTTCGACTTGTCGAGCGCCACCAGCAGGTCGAGGTCATGAATCATCAGATCTAATATGACGTCGATATCGAGGCTACGGTTTGGAAAGGGCGAAAGCCGGTGGACTTCCACGAACCGTGCCTTCTCGATCCGGCGAAGGGCCTCGGACGCCGGATTGAACCGCTCAACGTGTCCGACTTGGAGGACGACGCCCTTCTCCCCCGCAAGAGCCACCAGGGCTTCCGCGTCTTCGACGGTCGTCGTAATCGGCTTTTCAACCAGGACGTGACGGGACGCCTCGATCAGTTTCTCGGCGACTGCAAAGTGGGCACTGGTCGGAACGGCAACCACGGCGGCGTCCACCTGACTGATGAACTCTTTGAACGTCGACGCGGCGGGCGCATGAAACGGAGCACCAACGGAGGCGGCCTTCGCGGTGTCGAGATCAAACACCGAAGTCAGAGTCGCGTTGGACAGCGAGGCGAAGACACGCGCGTGGTGCGACCCCAAAGCACCCGTGCCCACCACGCCAACCCTCAGTTTGTTCGCGCTCATGACTTCATCTCCGCCGCTTTTCTGACCACTCCGACAATCGCGATCCCGCGCTCCCTGGCCGAGGCCAGAAATTGGGCCTTGTCGAGCAGCAAAGTCTTGCCCGCTTCCACCGCGAGGACCGCAGCCTTGGCTTCGAAGAGGGTGTCGAGAGTTCGCATTCCAACCACCGGCACGTCGAACCGCATGTCCTGGCGCGGCTTTGCCATCTTCACCACCACCACCCCCGGACCCGCGATCCGCGCTCCGCGCACGATGGCTTCGTCCGTGCCCTCCATGGCTTCAAGTGCGACGACCGCGCGATCCTTGATCACCGCTGTCTGTCCGATATCGAGGCGGCCCAGTTCCGACGCGACTCGGATGCCGTAGTCGATCGCCTTGAGCTCATCGGAGGAAGGCTTCTTCCCCGCCATCGTTCCTTCCGTCGCCAACAGATCCCCGAGCAAAGTCACCGAAGAGATCAGGCGAATCCCTTCGCGTTCCAGCGCGTCCGCCACCCCTCCGATGAGACTGTCCGTATTTTTCAGCGCCAGCCGCGCGAGCACTCCCATCAAAGTGAGGTCTGGAACGATCCCGGAAAAGATCTGACGATGGCGCACCTGGCCCGCCATGATGGCCTCATGCACGCCTGCCTTCTTGAGCGCAGAGATGCACGACCCGAGCTGGCCGATTGAGACCTCGTGACTCTCATCCACCAGCGACTCGATGCCGGGGTCGGCCTCCTCGCGCAGTTTGACGAGCACCACCCGTAGTCCCTGCTTCTTTGCCGCTTCCGCGACCAGAAACGGGAAGCGACCGTTGCCGGCAATCAAACCAAGCGGCGCGTCAGCTGGCGGGATCACTCGTCGGGGTCCGAGACTCGCTTCCGGCGCTTGAGCACGACGCCGCGCTTCGCGGTCCGGATGAACTTGACCAGGAGCTGCACTTCCTTCTGGTCGCCCACGCCTGGTTCCAACTCGATCTGAGCGAGTGCCTCCGTCGCGGGAAGGCCGCTCTGCATCAGCACGCGATAGGCGCGCCTTATGGCGGCCACCGACTCAGTCGAGAAGCCGCGACGCTTCAGCCCCAGAGTGTTGGGGCCGAACAGGCAGGCGCGGTTTCCGACCGTTTTGGAGTACGGCAGCACGTCCATGGTCGCGACAGTAAAACCGCCCAGGAACGCATACGGGCCAACGCGACAGAACTGATGAATCGCGGAGAACGCTCCGACGGTCGCGTAATCGCTGACCTCGACGTGCCCCGCGAGCGTCGCCCCGTTCGCGAAAATTGTGTGGGAGCCGACATGACAGTCATGGGCCACATGAGCCTGCGCCATGAAAAGGTTGCCCGACCCGATCTCGGTGATACCTCCGCCCCCCGCCGTCCCGCGATGGACGGTGACGCCTTCGCGAAAGACATTGCGGTCGCCGATGCGCACACTGGTTTCCTCGCCGCCGAACTTCAAGTCCTGAGGTGCAAGCCCGATGGAGGCGAAGGGAAACACGTGGTTTCCTTCGCCGAGGTGGGTGTCTCCGTCGATGACCGCATGCGCTTCGACGATGGTTCGAGCGCCCAGCACGACCGAAGGGCCGATCACCGCGTAGGGCCCGACTCTCGCCTCCGGGCCTAGTTGCGCACCATCAGCCACGATCGCGGTCTCATGGACTTCAGGCGGTCGCAGATGGGAGACGGAGAGCAGCAGGCGCCCTTCTGCCACCCGCTGGTCGCCGACTTTGATCTCGCCCTTGATGCGGAAGAGGTTTCCTCTTCGATGGATCAGGGAGATCTCAAGCTCCAGGCGGTCTCCCGGTGTGACGGGTCTCCGAAATTTGGCGTTGTCGATGCCAACCACCAGCACTTCGCTGCGGGTGGGGTCTGTCGATTGCAGTAGCCAGATGCCAGCCGCCTGCGCGAGGCTTTCCATCAGAAGCACACCGGGCATGACCGGCGCACCCGGAAAATGCCCTTCAAAGAACTCTTCAGCCCCCGTGACGGTCTTCAGCGCCTTCAGGCCGGTGTTCGGATCGAACTCAGTGATCCGGTCCACCAGCACAAACGGGTACCGCGTGGGCAGTCGTCGGGCGAGCCCGCCAACTTCCATCTCGGATCGTAACGGAACGACCGGCCGCGGATTCGTCTGTGCCAATGAACTCAACTCCTGGGCATGATTGAACGCTGTATCCATCTCAGACGGAGACGAACCGAAGAACGAAGGCGGCTCCGAAGAGCCGCCTCTTTGCCACTCGACCGCGCGAGACTAGCCTAGCGGAGTGGGGCTCGGTTTCGGGCCCACCGGTGCAGGCGTCGTGGCGGGCGGTTTCGCCGCCGGGGCGGCAGGAGCAGCACCCGCGGGACGGGCGGCCTTCTCCATGTCGTCGGCTTTGACCACGACATCGCGGGTGATGTCCATCTCGTTGTTGATCAGCACCAGGGTCGCGCGGTCAAGGATGACGTC
>JBDSLN010000286.1:0-2704 GCA_039916365.1 Vicinamibacteria bacterium | reverse complement strand
GGATCTGCTCCGCCTGGTTCATGACGCGGATGACCGGCTTTGGCGTCTTCGTTTCACGACCTCTCATCCCGCGCACGTCGAAGAGAAGTTTGCCCGGTGTTTCTCCGAATTGCCTCGTCTCGCTCCCTATCTCCATTTGCCTGTGCAATCCGGGGCCGATCGCATCCTTGCCGACATGCGCCGCGGTTATACGGCGGCTGAGTATCTGGACCGACTGCGACTTCTTCGCTCGTATCGTGAGGATCTTGCCTTGTCCGCCGACGTCATCGTTGGCTACCCAGGCGAAACGGAAGAGGATTTTGAGGCGACCTGCGAAGTCGTCCGCGCCGCCGACTATGACGGGCTCTTCGTTTTCCTCTATTCGCCCCGGCCGGGCACCACGGCTATCCGAAAAACGGATGACATTGCCGAGACCGAGAAGAAGCGGCGTTTCAACGTGCTGAACGAGCAACAGCAGCGACAGCAGCGTATTCGAAATCAATCGTTCGTGGGTCAGGTGGAAGACGTTCTTGTCGAAGAAATCCATGATGGAGAAGCGAAGGGCCGGACCGCTCACTTCCGACTGGTCCATTTCGACGCGACTGGACCCGTGGCGGTCGCTCCAGGAAATCGGGTTGCCGTGAAAATCGAAGAGGCGTTTCCGAATTCTCTTCGCGGTCAGCTTCTCGCGTCCCTGGACTAAGACTCGAGCCGCGTCGTTAGCGGCCAAGGTCGATTGGTCCCCGGAGCGCTTTCGTAGGCCGAATTGCGCGCCGAATCACACCTGTGGGTTTCTTTCATTGACCGCACACGGAATCGTTCCTAAGATCCGCCCACAAACATGATCGTGCTCGCAATTACGAATCAAAAGGGTGGCGTCGGTAAGACGACGACGGCCATCAACCTGGCTGCTGCCCTGGCGATGAGGGGAAAGCGGACGCTGCTGATCGACCTGGATCCGCAGGCGAACTCCTCGATGAGCTACCTCGACATCAGCACCGTGGTGACTTCGACCTACGATGTCCTGATGGGGGAGAAGAAGCTGGAGGAGATTGTTCGTGCAACTCAGGTTCAGAACCTGGATATCGCGCCCGCGCGGATCTCCCTTGCCAAGGCCGAGAACAAGCTGATCGGAGAGTTGGAGGGGCATTTCAAGCTGCGCGATGCCCTCGAAGCCAGCCGGTCGAAGTATGACTTTATCGTCATCGATACACCTCCGACCCTGGGAATCATCACCGCGAACGCGCTGGTCGCTTCCACCCATGTCCTGGTCCCGGTGCAGTCCAGCTACTTCGCCCTGGAGGGAACCGAAGACCTGCTCGAAACGGTCGAGAAGATCCGCGCCAGACCGAATCCAGAGCTGAAACTCTTGGGGGCCGTGATCACGATGTATGACAAGCGGACGACGCTGGCTCGAGACGTCCAGAAGGCGATCGTTGAGCTGTTCGGAAACAAGATCTTCAAGACGATCATTACCAAGAGCATCCGCCTTGAAGAAAGCCCAGCGCATCGCGAGTCGATTTTTACTTTCGCGCCCCAGTCAAGCGGCGCGCTCGAGTACTACAAGCTTTGCGAAGAGGTGATCGAACGTGTCTAACGTCAAGAGAGTCGGACTTCCGTCTTCCCTTCGCATGCGCCATGACAGCCACTTCATCGACCAGCTTGGGCGAGCCGCGGGCTCGCCTATCGGGCAGTCGATACCGATCGAAGACATCGATCCCAACCCAAACCAACCGCGCCAGAACGTAGGCGATCTGTCTGAGTTGGTCGCCTCGGTCAAGGAAAAGGGCGTGCTCGAACCGATTCTGGTCCGACGCAAGGATTCGCGTTACGAGATCGTGGCGGGAGAGCGTCGCTACCGAGCCGCCGTCGAGGCCGGTCTTCCCGAGATGCCTTGCGTGATCAAGGACCTCAGCGATCCAGAGGTCATGGAGATTGCGCTTATCGAGAATCTTCAACGCAAGGACTTGACCGCGTTTGAAGAAGCAGACGGTCTCAAGGTGCTTGCCGAGAAGCACAGCTACACCCACGAAATGATGGCTGAAAAACTCGGAAAGAGCCGCACTACAGTGACCGAGACGCTGACCCTGGCCGCCATGCCGGACCGGGTCCGAGAGCTATGTCGGCTGGCCGACATTTTCTCTAAGTCTGTGTTAATTCAAGTAGTTCGACAGCAGACGCCCGAGAAAATGGTTGCGTTCGTCGATAGTCTTCAACGGACGGGCGCTGCGCCGACTCGAGAAGAAGCACGACGGCTCATCAAGGCGGTGCCTGATCGAAAGGGGCGCCCCAAGAACTTCGTTTTTGTCTACAAAACGGGGCGCGACCGAGGTCTGGCGTTGTCCCTAAAGTTCGGCCGCTCGGAGGTGTCGAAGGCGGATATCCTGACGGCGCTCGACGAACTGACCGCCGAGATTCGGGGCAAAGAGCCGAAGGCTATCGGGACTCGCAGCTAGCGCCCAGCTAGAACGACAAGACGTTCAGTCCACTCTGCGCGAAAAGCGAAGAGGGCGAATCCGAGCCAGCAAATGGCGCTGAACGCTACTAGCCATCTGCGGTGACGGAAACGATCCGCCAAGACTCCCAAGGCTAGGGCAGTTAACGGCGTCACGAACTCCAGATCCTTCAAGTGCTGGAATCCGTTCGGGGAGGGCAGGCCGGCGGCCAGCACGCTGATCCACACGGCGACCGAACCCCAAGCGAGAATCAGGTTCTGGCTGGTGAC
>JBDSLN010000285.1:0-7708 GCA_039916365.1 Vicinamibacteria bacterium | reverse complement strand
GGGTCATTTACATCCTCTGGATCGGCCGTGGGGCCCTGGGCGGCAGTTCTTCTGACGTCCTCCAGTCGATCCAGCACCCTTGCTTCAGGTTGAGGGCGATGCAGGCGGACGTTCTCCATCACCGGCGCGTATCGTGAGTAGAAGAGTCCGTACGATCCTGCGAGGGCAAATAGCGCGGCTATTGCGATTTGCGTCGACCTAGACATTCCGCGAATGCCACCTAGGCGAAACGCGTCCATGATCAGCAAGCTGCCGATCAGCAGTCCAAAATTCGCGATGGATTGGGTGTAGATCAAGAAGCTCATGCCGAGCGCCACACACAGGGTGACGACGCGCCATGGCGAAGTCTCGGCAGATCGGCCGACGCTCATCAGAATCAAAAGCGCGATCGCGTCGAATACTTGACTTATCAGGCTGGGGAAGTAACCGAGCGCCATTCGCCTCACGAGCAGCGGATGCAACGCCACTACGAACGCCGCCGCTACCGCAGCACGCTCGCTCGCACCCATCGCGATTCCCAGGCAGACCGTCAGAAGAGGGATCAGGGCGGCCGACGCGATGGCCGTGATGGTGATCGCGTCGAGAGAGTCAAGCGACAGGGCAGCTCCCGCGGCAGACGCCAGAAAGTACGCGCCCGGCGGGTAAGGAAACGGATACCAGCGGCCGTCGATCTGCTGCAGCCCGAGGCTCCGCGCGTACTGAATCTCGAACAGCTGGTCCAGAAATTTCGACGGCCCCAGGTGATCCAGCGTGTTCTGGACCAGTGCGTGAACGCGGTAGTCCGGATAGAACGCCTGCGGGTGAAGGAAGGCGGATCGAGACGCAAGCGCCATGAGTGTGATGAGTAACAGTACGGTCTGGAGTCGGGGAGGGAGGCGATGAAGCTTCCAGATCCGTCCGAGGGCCAGGGCACCGAGAAAGGTAAGGATCAGGGCCGTCGCGCCGCCACGAAGTATCCGCTCGGTAGCGACCGGATTCGCGACTGTCCCGGCAAAAATAGCCAGGGCAGTCCCACCGATGGTGAGGCAGACCAACGCCCACTGAGCGCCCGTCAGCACCAATGCCAGGCCGATGATTCCGACCATCAAGCTTGCCGCGATGAGTTCGCGCCACAGCGCCGGAAAACCATTTGGTGACTTGAGCTCTATCCAGTCGAGGGCGACTCCCAGCGGTCGGGCATTCTGCACGGAGGATTCAAGTAAAACTGAAGCTGATGACGTGCAAGTCTCATCTGTAAATGGAAATTCAATAGTCGAATATGGCTCCGTGTCTCCGGCCTTCACCTCGAGGCGCCCGAGAAGGCGGCCGTTCAACGAGGCCGAGAGGACGGCCGGATCCACGAAATGCCGACGCACCCTGAGTCGAAGCGAGCCATCACCGCAGGCAGCGACAGGGAAAATCACCTTGGATGACGGAACGCTTGTCCACCTGAAGAAGGCCGCGCCATCTTTCTCGATCTCGCGAAAGTCGCGGACGTAGATGCCATCGGTGGGTCCGATATCGACGAGGGCGGACCGGGCGAACTTGCTGCCGCTCAATACCGCGACCATGCCGACGAGCGCGCAAAGGACGGAAACGCAGATGATTCGCGTTGTCTTCATCGTATGACCGCGCTTGATCCGACCAAAGCAGAGCGAACGAGATTGGCGTCGGGCTTCACCGCGCCGACGTTATGCTCAGCATCGGCAAGGGTCAAGAACCAACTCAGATGAATGAGAATCTGGCGATCGTAACCGGCGCATCCTCTGGCATCGGCGAAGCCTTCGCCCGGGAGCTCCAGAGGCGGCAGTTCTCGTTGATTCTGGTGGCGCGGCGCCATGACAGATTGGCGGCGCTGCAAGCCGAGCTGGCCTCGTCGAGCGTTGACCTGATGGTGGCCGATTTATCGAGCGCGGAGGGCGTTGCCTCGGTCGCGAGACGCCTGGCTCTCGGCGGCGTATCCCTGCTAGTCAACAACGCCGGGGCCGGATACCGTGGTGATGTTTCGGGGCAGCCCGACCAGAACATTTCTCAACTGGTGCGACTGAATCTGGAGGCGCCCATGCGCCTGACCCGCGCGGCGCTTGGCCCCATGGTGGCCCGGAAGCAGGGGACCATCATCAATGTGGCTTCAATGGGCGCGTTTCAGCCCGTGCCCTATTTGAACGTCTACGCTGCGACCAAGGCGGGTCTGCTCTCCTTCACCGAAGCGCTGGCTGACGAACTGGTTGGAACAGGGGTCAACGTCCAGGCTCTCTGCCCTGGCAATATTCCGACGGGCTTCCAGGGCATCGCGGGAACGAAGGGCAGCCGTTTTGACAAGACGCCGTCCATGACGGCTCTGAGCGTGGTTCAAAGTTCGCTTGATGCGGCCCTGTCTGGCGGCGCCACTTTGCATCTCCCAGGCCGCCTGGATCGGCTATCGATCTTTGCCCAGAGATTGCTCCCCAGATTCGTGGCCCGTCGGATTGCCGGAAGTTTGATCAAACCGGACTAAGTCTAGGCCGGTCCGGGAGAAGGGGCCTTAAGACAGACTCAAGGTCACCCTGATATTATTGCGGCCCACCGCCGAACCCTTTCGACGAGGACGACCCAATGCCCCCTGAATCAATTTCCGGCGCCAGCTTCGCGGAGTACGACTACTCCAACTTCTACTATGGAGCCGGCGACGATCCGATGAACCTGCTCGGACCGTTTTCCGAGTGGTACCGGGAGGCGCTTCCGAACGGCTATTACCTTTATTCCGAGCCACTTCAGGGCGCTCCAGAAACCCGGGTTCACGTCCGTAATCGCAAGACCGGGCGCATTCACGACCTCATCAATATGGCCTCTTACAACTATCTGGGTATTTCGTACCGCCCGGAAGTGAAGGAAGCGGCCATCAAGGCGGTGGAGAAGTACGGACTCGGCGCTTCCGGTTCGCCCATCCTGTCGGGCACCTTCGACATCCACGAAGAGTTCAACGCCGAGCTGGCCCGCTTCAAGGGCAAGGAAGCGGTCGTGGTTTTTCCGACCGGCTACAGCGCGAACGTCGGCTTCATCTCCGGCCTGATGCGCGCCGGCGACTCGATCATCCTTGACCAGTACTCCCATGCTTCGGTTGTAGACGGCGCGATCCTCGCCAAGTCCAACACGGTCTTCTTTCGCCACAACAACCCCCTCGACCTGGAGCGAAAGCTCGGCAAGGCGAAGGGCAAGAAGCTGGTGGTAGTCGAAGGCGTCTACTCAATGGACGGTGACATCTGCACCCTGCCCGAACTCGTTGAGGTTGCGAAGCGTCACAACGCGCGCATCCTCATTGACGAAGCGCATTCGACATTCCTGTTCGGCCAGAACGGCCGCGGAGTCGCGGAACACTTTGGCCTCGACGACGAGGTCGACTTCCACCTCGGGACGTTCTCCAAGAGCCTCGGTGGCCAGGGCGGCTTCGTCGCGGGCAGTCGCAAGCTTGTCGACTACATCAACGCCTTCGGGCGTTCGCGCTTCTTCTCGTGCAACCTCTCGCCCGTTCTGGTCGCTGGCCTGCTCGCCGGACTCAAGATCGTCCAGAAGGAACCGGAACTTCGTCAGAAGCTTTGGTCCAACGTCGCGTTCCTCCGCCGTCGTTTCGCGGAAGAGGGCGTCGACATCGGCAAGTCCAACTCGCAGGTCATGCCGGTTATGGTCAACAACGACTCCCGCGTCTTCGCGGTGGCCGAGAAGATCCAGGATCGCGGCTTGTTTCTGCAGCCCGTCACCTATCCGGCAGTGCCGAAGCACAAGTCTCGTCTCCGCATCTCGGTGTCGGCGCAACACACTGAAGAAGATCTCGAGACCGCCGTCCGCGTGATCGCGTCCGTCCTGCGCGAAGAGGGTGTATGCCAGTAACGATCTATGGTTATCGGGATGCGATGAGCGCGTTCTTCGAGTTTCCAACCGAGAACGCGAGAGAGATCCTGCCCGATCACCTGGAGCCGGTGGAAGTCCATCACGGCACAAGCATCTTCGCGATGACGGCGTTTGACTTCAACGAGAGTTCGGTCGGCGAGTACGGTGAGGTCGTCATGGCCGTCATCGTTTCGCCCCTCGTGAAGCCGGGCGAGCGTCTTCCGAAATCGGCGATGTATCCCTTTCTGGTCGCCACCACCACGAAGGCGGCGCGTGAGCACGCAATTGAGCGTTGGCACCTTCCGCACTTCATGGAAGACATCAAGATCGAGTTCGATCGCTCCGATCCGAAGGTGGGCATCGCTCGCGTGAGTGATCTTGCCGGGGCTCCCATTGCCGAGATGACAGTGGCCGCGCATGCGTTCGCGCCCGTCAATCACCTCTATCAATCGTTCATGGCTGATGACTCCGGGAAATACCTCGCGAGCATCGTCATGGAAGGGGAGCAGAGCGAGCACGAGAACGAGAAGGGTTCCATCGTCCTTCACGATCATGAGTTCAACCAGGCGCTGAGCATCGCGGATGTCTACGAAACGCCATTTCGCGAGCTGTGGATGAAGAACGGCCGTCAGACGTTCGATCCGCTCAAGACCCTCTAGCAGTCCGCGACGGCTCGGCCGTCACGAACCCCAGGCAGGAAGGTTTCGATGCCCCGGACTTTCGTCATCCTCAATCCAAACTCAGGCAAGGGACGTGGCCGGAGGCTGGAGCCTCAGATTCGCGCGGTGTTCCAGAAGCAGGGCGCCGAGTTTGGTCTGACGACCGGGCCCGGTGACGAAGAGCGTCTGGCTCGAACCGCCATTGAGGCAGGCTTCAATCGACTCGTCGCGGTCGGGGGCGATGGAACGACATCGAACGTGGGTCATGCCATCATGGAGTCGGGGAAGCCAGTCGCCCTAGCACTCGTCCCGGGGGGCACCGGCTGCGATCTGGCGCGCACACTGGAGATTCCTCAGAACGATCTCGAACGCTGTGCCGCGATTGTCGCGGCGGGGAAGCTCAAAGCCATTGATGTGGGGAAGGTAGAGGATCGCCACTTCCTCAATGTTGCCGGCTTCGGCTTCGACATCGCGGTTCTCGAACGTTCCTTCAAGGTGAAGTGGCTCAGAGGCGAACTGCTCTATCTCTACTGCGCATTGCTCGAGATGAAGGCCTATCCCGGCTTCAAGCTCACGAGTTCCATCGATGGGGTGGCTGGTCCTGCGGGCACACACATGATGGTCATCGTGGCGAACGCTAAAAAATTCGGCGGGGGATTCGCCATAGCGCCAGAGGCGTCCATCGAAGACGGACAACTCGAGATCGTCTTATTCGGGGATCTCGGTTTCATTGCGCGGCTCAGGGCTATGGGTGCCTTGATGAAGGGCGAGCACAATATGCTCGATCAGATTGCCACGGTCAAGGCGAGCCGCGCGGTCTTCAATTTCGATACCCCGCCCTCGTACGAAACGGACGGCGAGTGGCGTCAGGCGAAGAATGCGTCGCTGACGATCGAGGTACTGCCTCGATCCCTCAACGTTGTGGTTCCGTAGATGGCGCTTTTCCGAGCCCTTCGAAGTCTCGTCGCCATTCTGGCCTGCTTGTTTTTTCTCGCCGTCGTGGCGCCAATCTCCCTCTACCTGGTTGTTGTCCCCTGGATCGCGCTTCAGCCGCACCGGCGCCATGAGGTGGGTCTTGGGTGGGTCAGCCTTATTGCCCGGTTTCTGGTCGCGCTGTTCAGGTTCGGTGGAGCGACGTTCAAGATTGAGGGCGCCATCAACTGCAAGCAGCCCGGTGTTGTCATCATGAACCACCAATCGGTTCTCGAAGTGGCGCCCATTGTCTACATCATGAATGGACTCCTGCCCCGCTTCGTGGCGCGAGCTCGCTACGCCAGAGGCATTCCGACCGTGTCGCGAGCGGTCGGCTATCTTGAGTGCATCATCATCGACCCAAGGCGCGACCGCGCGGGCGCCGTCCTGGCTCTGCACAACGCGGCCCGCCAGGGTCTCGATCATTGCGTGATGCTGTTCCCGGAAGGACATCGAACCAAAGACGGCGAGATCGCAGAGTTCCGTCCCGCGGGAATGACGGCGCTCCTCGAGGGCCGTCAGCTCCCAGTGTGGACGATCGTGAGCGACGGCTACTGGCATTTCCGGAAAGTGAAGGACACATTCTTTGGATTGGGCACAGTGAGGGGGCACATGAAAGTAGTGGAATGCGTGACCTCCCCCGAGAATCCCGAGGACCTTCCCGCGTTCATCGAAGAGCGACGGCAGACCATGATTCGTGAACTCGCCGCCATGCGCGCAGAGGCGAAGAACTGAATCCCCGGGAAAACGCCGAGAACGTCCTCGACGCCAAAGGTCGTTCGTTGCTCGATGCCATTGCAAACGCCTCCCATGGAACTCTGAGTGCGGCTGTCTTCTTTGGTTCGCGCAGTTCGGGAATCGCGACGAACGCGGCGAGCGCCTACGATCTCATGTTGGTCTGCGAAGACACCCCTGCGTTCTACCGGGCCATGCGGCGTGCCCGCTACCTCCACCGCAGCCCGACCGTGCTCAGCTGGCTTGATCCGTGGTTGCCGCCCACCCAGATCCGGCTCGCCGGTGCTGACTGGCTGGTCAAGGCCTCCGTGCTTTCCATGCGCGCGCTATCGAAAGCAACATCGACCACACGCAAAGATCAGTTTCTTGCGGGCCGGCTCTTTCAGGACGTGCATGTCGTCTGGATCAAGGACGACACGGCCGCGCGGTCGATGACCGGGGCGATCGAGTCGGCGCGTCTCATCACCCTGGATTGGGTGCGCCCCGACCTTCCTGAACGGTTCGATGTGGAAGGCTACGTTCGGCAGCTGTTCCGGACATCCTTCCGGTTCGAGGTGCGCCCTGAAACCAAGGGGCGGGCGGACGCCCTTTTCGTGGCGCAGTCCGCGCGGCTCGTTCCCATGTTCGAGCCCGTGCTCGATCATTACGCCGCATCCGGCCGGATGTCCAGGAGCGCCACGGGAGAGTTCGCGCTTGGAGATCCCCTCGAAGGACGTCCTGCGGCCCGCCGTCTTTTCCTGGAATGGTCTCGAGTGCGTGCCACGGCACGCTGGCCCAAGCACGCGGTGACCTTCGAGGGCTGGCTCGACTACATCGTGAGAAAAGCAGAACGCCACTCCGGGGAGACAATCGTCCTTACCTCTCTTGAGCGAAGCGTGCCCTTTATCTTCCTGTGGCCGCGCGTCTTCGCATTTCTCTGGCGGCAGAGCCGTAAGTCGAGAACAGTGTAACTTTGCGGCTCATGGTCCACATGCACTATTCGCTCCGCAACGCCCTCATCTTCATGGCGATCGCGATCGCGTCCATGGTGGTGTACGCCGCCATTGGTAAGAAGCAGGACAAGGACGCGAAGGCCAAGGGGACGCATTTCCTGATGGGCCTTGGCGATTTTCTAGTTCACTGGTTCATGTGGGCCATCTGGCCGATCGAGCGGGTGAGTCTCATGCTGAAACTCACTCCAGATTTCTTCAATTGGCTGGGGCTCCTGCTTGGCGTGATCGCAGGCGTCTTATTCGCGATGGGGCATCTTGGGTCGGGCGGCGTCGTCATCTTGATGGGCGGAATCTGCGACGTCATGGACGGGCGTATCGCGCGCGCCATGAAACTCGTTTCGACCTACGGGGCATTCATCGATTCAACCCTTGATCGGTTCGTCGAGGTGTTCGCGTTCCTGGGCATGGTTTTCTTTCTAAGGAACCACACGTGGGGGCCGCTTCTCGCCGCCGCCGCCATCACGGGGTCGCTGCTGGTCAGCTACACCCGCGCCCGCGGCGAAT
>JBDSLN010000284.1:0-5575 GCA_039916365.1 Vicinamibacteria bacterium | reverse complement strand
CTCACCAGACCGGCCCGGAAGGTCGCGTGGTCAAGCGGGTCTTGATCGAACAGGGGATGAATCTCGAAGGTTCGCGCGAGATGTATCTCGCGATCGTCATGGACCGCGATTCGCAATGTCCCGTGGTGATGGCGTCGTCGGAAGGCGGCGTCGACATCGAAGAGATCGCCGCGACTAATCCCAAAGCGATCCTGAAGGAATATGTTGATCCCGCGGTCGGCTTCCAGGCGTTCCAGGCGCGTCAGATCGCGTTTGGGCTCGGTTTGCCGAACGCCGTGGTTGGCCAGGCCGTCGCGTTTATCCGCGCGCTGTACGAAGCGTTCGAGAAGACCGACGCCTCGTTGCTCGAGGTCAACCCCTGGCTTTTGACCGCAGACAACGTTCTGATCGCACTCGATGCGAAGATCAATTTCGACGACAACGCCCTCGATCGTCATCCCGATCTGCGCGGCTACCGTGATCTCGACGAGGAAGAGCCTCTTGAAGTCGAAGCCTCGAAGTATTCGCTCAACTACATCAAGCTGCCCGGCGGCAACGTCGGCTGCATGGTCAACGGCGCGGGCCTCGCCATGGCGACGATGGACATTATCAAGCTCGCCGGCGGGGCTCCCGCGAACTTCCTCGATGTTGGGGGGGGCGCGAACGCGGATCAGATCAAGAACGCGTTCCGGATTCTGATGGCCGACGAGGACGTAAAGGGCGTCTTCATCAACATCTTCGGCGGCATCCTTCGTTGCGACGTCCTCGCCGAAGGCGTCATCGCAGCGGTGCGCGACCTCGGCGTCAAGATTCCGATTGTCGTCCGCATGAAGGGCAACAACGAAGCGCGCGGCAAGGAAATGCTCGTGACTTCG
This sequence comes from Vicinamibacteria bacterium, assembly GCA_039916365.1. Taxonomy (GTDB): domain Bacteria; phylum Acidobacteriota; class Vicinamibacteria; order Fen-336; family JAGNNV01; genus JAGNNV01. The sequence goes on along the minus strand of JBDSLN010000284.1, from coordinate 4,721 downwards.
GGCTTCGCCTTCCAGACCGCCGACAACATGATGGTCGCGGCCAAGAAGGTGGTCGCGGCGGTGGCGGGCGGTTCGGCCAAGGCCGAGTCGTCCAAATTCAGGATTGCAGCGAAACCTAAGCCCGCAAAAAAAGACGAGCCCGCCACAAAGGCGAAATCCGCCACGAAAGCCAAAGCGTCCTCTAAGGCTGCGGGAGCGAAAGGTGGCCGCAAGTGAGCATCCTGGTAGATCGAAATACACGCGTCCTCGTCCAGGGCATGGGCAAGCACGGGACTTTCCACGCGATGGCGTGCCGCGACTACGGCACGAAGATCGTCGGCGGCATCACGCCGGGCAAGGGCGGCACCACCATTGAAGGCTTTCCGATCTTCAACACGGTGGCTGAAGCCGTCCGCAAGACCGGTGCCAACTGTTCCGTGATCTTCGTCCCACCTCCGGGCGCTGCCGATGCAATCATGGAAGCGGCCGACGCGGATCTGGCGATCACCGTCTGCATCACCGAAGGCGTTCCCGTGCTCGACATGATGCGCGCCTCGACCTTCCTCAAAGGTCGAAACACTCGGCTCATCGGTCCGAACTGCCCAGGCATCATCAGCCCGGGCGAAAAGTGCAAGATCGGCATCATGCCTGGTCATATCCACATGGCCGGATCCGTTGGTGTCGTCAGCCGCAGCGGAACGCTCACGTATGAAGCAGTCGGTCAGTTGACGGCGCTCGGCATCGGTCAGTCGACCTGTATCGGCATCGGCGGCGACCCCATCATCGGAACGAATCACACGATGGCGCTCGAACTATTCAACCGGGATCGGGCGACTAAGGCGATCATCATGATCGGCGAAATCGGCGGATCGGCGGAAGAAGATGCGGCTGCCTACGTCAAGAAGCATGTGAAGAAGCCGGTCATCGGTTTCATCGCGGGTCAGACCGCTCCCGAAGGCCGTCGCATGGGCCACGCGGGCGCCATCATTTCCGGAGGCAAGGGCACGGCCGAAGAGAAGATGAAGGCGATGCGCGCGGCCGGCATTCACGTGGTCAAGTCGCCCGCCGACATGGGTGCCATGGTCGCGAAGGTCCTCGGTAAAACGAAGTAGTCGCGGGCGCGAACGTCCGGATCCTACACAGTCATTTGAAAGGCAGAGTCAGTTCATGGAGAAGACGTTTTCAATCGTCAAACCCGACGCCGTCAAGGCGGCTAACACCGGTGCGATCCTCTCGCGCATCGAGAAGGCGGGATTCCGCATCGTCGCGCTGCGCATGCGCCATCTGAGCCCCAAGGAAGCCGAGGGTTTCTACCACGTGCATAAGGCGCGTCCGTTTTTCGGCGAGCTGGTGGCGTTTATGTCTTCTGGCCCCTGCGTGACCATGGTTCTTGAGAAGCAGAACGCGATCCTCGGACTACGCGACCTGATGGGCGCCACCAACCCGGCGAATGCGGCCGAAGGCACCATCCGTAAGGACTTCGCGGTGTCGATCGAAGAGAATGCGATCCACGGTTCCGACGCGCCTGAAACTGCGGCGTTTGAAATCGGCTACTTCTTCCCCGGCATGGAGCTGTTCGTCTAAGTTCCGGCTGCTTCCTGGGGGGCGCATTCCGGTTTCCCTCCTCCAAACCGTTCTGTCTGCCGAGGAGATTCATGTCCATCAAATCCGATAAATGGATCCGCCGCATGGCCCTCGAGCACGGGATGATCGAGCCCTTTTCCGAAAAGCAGGTTTCGGACGGGAAGATTTCCTACGGACTTTCGTCGTATGGCTACGATGTCCGCATCGCCGACGAGTTCAAGATCTTCACCAACATCCATTCCGCGATCGTGGATCCGAAGAACTTCGATTCGCGCTCCTTCATGGATGTGAAGGCGGACATGTGCATCATCCCGCCCAACTCTTTCGCGCTCGCCCGGACCATTGAGTACTTCCGTATCCCGCGCAATGTGCTGACCGTATGCGTCGGCAAGTCGACCTACGCGCGCTGCGGCATCATCGTGAACGTGACGCCTTTCGAGCCGGAGTGGGAAGGCATCGTGACCCTCGAGGTCTCGAACACCACTCCGCTTCCCGCCAAAATCTACGCGGGTGAAGGCATTTCGCAGGTTCTCTTTTTCGAGAGCGACGAGGAGTGCGAAACAAGCTACGCCGATCGCAAGGGCAAGTACCAGTCGCAGCAGGGCCTCACCCTTCCGCGAATGAAGTAGGGTGACGCTCCTCGTTATGGAGCGGTCGAGGCGGCGGGGGATGATGCACGGATGGTCAACGAAACCGTAGTGCGTGAAACCGTGGTGCGTGAAACCGTGGTGATGGAAGGGCATCTCATCGACTCCGATGTCATGCGTCGCGCGTTCAACGCCATTGTGGAGGAAGGTGGTGCGTTCGAGATCCTTGAGTTCAAGGTTGGCCGCACCAACGATGAGCCCACTCGGGCCGTTCTTGATGTCACCGCTAGTGATCCGGCTCGACTCGATCGTGTCCTCGAACACCTTTCCTACTTCGGCGCGAGCACCCAAACGGGCGACGCGCGCTGGGCGCCGGCCGAGCAAGACGGGATCGTCCCCGACGACTTCTACGCGACCACAAACTTCGACACACTGATTCGTATCGAAGGCTCGTGGGTAAAAGCCGACAGTCAGAAGATGGACTGCGTCCTCGTGCTCCGCAACGACCGTCCCGTCTGCGTGAAGCAACGGTTGGTGCTGAAGGGCGAATCGGTGGCGCTGCGTGGGGCGGGCATCCGGGTGAAGCCACCGGAACGCAGCCGCGACTACTCAGTCTTCGGCTTCATGTCGAACGACATCTCCGCCGAAGTGAATAAGGGCATCGCCATTCACACCACCGCCAGGGAGATGAAGCGGGCGCGCGAGAAGGGCGAGAAGATCGTTGTGGTCGCGGGGCCTGCGATCGTGCACTCAGGCGGCGATGTCGCGCTCGCGCGGCTGGTGCGGGAAGGGTGGGTCGATGTCCTGCTGTCCGGCAACGCCTTCGCCACTCATGATCTCGAGAAGTCGATCGTCGGCACCAGCCTAGGCGTGTGTCAGATGAGCGGGCGCGCGGTTGAGGGCGGAAGTCGCAATCATCTCTTCGCCATCAACGCCGTCAATCGAGTGGGCGGCGTTCGCCAGGCCGTGGAGAAGGGTGTCGTGAAATCCGGCGTGATGTTCGATGTGGTTCGTCGCGGAATTCCGTTCGTCCTCGCCGGCTCCATTCGCGACGACGGTCCCCTGAAAGACGTCATCACCGATGTGAGAGACGCGCAGCTGGCCTACGCCAAGGCACTTGAAGGCGCCGGGGTCTGTCTGATGATGGCATCGGCCCTGCATTCGATCGCGGTGGGGAACCTGCTGCCGGTATCCGTCCGCACGGTCTGCGTCGACATGACCGAATCGGTGCCCGTGAAGCTCAGTAATCGCGGGACGATGCAGGCCATTGGCCTCGTGACCGACGTCGGTTACTTCCTCGACCGACTTGAGACCGAGCTGAGAACGGCCTAGTCTCTTGCCCACGCCCTTACTTTCTCTCCCAGTAGAAGCGAATGAGGTCGGTGCTCTCAGGGGCCGGCTGGCCGAGTTGCCGCAACAATGTCGTGATCTGACCCCGGTGATAGCTTGCGTGGTTGACTAGGTGCTGGACCATTTGCCACAGAGGGGTCACCCGGTCGTCTCCGGTCAGCGTCTTGTAGGAGATGGCCCGATCCACCCCCGTTTCGCCCGCAGACTCGATGAATGTCCGGACGTTCTTTTCGGTCTGGAGCCAATGGGCGCGGACGGCGGCCACGTCGGGGAAGGTGCTGCTTTGGAGCTGTGCAGTGGGAGAGCTGCCGACCCAACGTTGGTGCCAGGCCCATTCCGCTGAGCAGACATGGGCGAGCGTGTCCTGCAGAGTGGTGAAGCTGGATCCGAGTTCTTTCCTGAATTGCTCAGGAGTGACTCGCTCGGCTGCCGCAAGCATTCGATCGCGGGCCCAGTAGTGATATTCGAGAAGTGTGCGAAGGTCCTGGATGTTCACATGCGTCGGAAGCTCCTTGTAGTTCCATTAGTCTAGCCCCGCCGTTTTCGCGCGCGATGGACGCCTGACGAAGGGAGAAGCGTGCCGGCAAAGAAAAAGGCGGATGATCGGCCGCTCGTCGGGACCGCGCTGATCAAGGAGGTCTGCCGACGCATTCGAGTCGCCCGCAGCTATTGGGATGCGCACAACAATCGCGCGTGCCGGGGGGAGCGCGAGAAAGCGATCGCGCTTTACGAGACCCTCAGCCAGATCGAACGGGACAAGGTGCCTCAGGAACTTCGGGTCTGGCTCCGCTACCGAAGCGAGAAGTACTTCGGGCCGCAACGTACCGCCCCCGGTCCCCGCTGATCGCCTTTTGCGGCCGTTACTTGACCTTGGTGCCTGACGGAACGTCGCGCTCGAATCCGGCGAGCGACGCCTTCCCATCCACCGTCGCGGCGAGCAGCATGCCGTGTGACTCAACCCCCATCAGCTTTGCGGGCTTGAGATTGGCGATGATGATGATGGTGCGCCCGATCATCTGCTCGGCGTCGTACGCTTCGGCGATTCCCGAGACGATCTGGCGCGCTTCGCCGCCCACGTCGAGCTGAAGCCTGAGGAGTTTCTTGGAGCCCTTGATCTTCTCGGCTGCGGTGACCTTCGCGACCCGCAGATCGAGCGCGCCGAACGCTTCGATGCCGACGAGTTCCGGAGCAGCGGGCGAGTCGGCCGCGACCGCGGCAGGC
>JBDSLN010000283.1:0-4214 GCA_039916365.1 Vicinamibacteria bacterium | reverse complement strand
CTATCGATCCGACGACGCGGGCGCCACGTTCGCGAAGACCTCGAACGACAGCCGCATCTGGGGCCGCGGCTGGTACTTCGGCAAGGTCACAGCGGATCCGAAGAATGCGGACCTGGTCTACGTCTCCAACACCGGCGTCTACCGTTCGCGTGACGGGGGCAAGACCTTCGGCGAACCTTTCAAGGGCTCGCCCGGCGGCGACGACTATCACCAGCTCTGGATCTATCCAGACGATGGCAATCGCATGATCCTCGGCGGGGACCAGGGCGCGGTCATCAGTGTCGACGGACTCGCCGACTATCCCACCTGGACCTCGTGGCTCAATCAGTCGATCGCCGAAATCTATCGCGTGGCTCCCGACTACAACGTTCCCTACTGGGTGACCGGCTCGCAACAGGACAGTGGTGCGGTGCGCGTGCGTTCGCGGGGCAAGTTTGCGACCATCACCATGCGCGACTGGGAGCCGCTGTGCGCGGGCGGAGAGAGCGGTTACACCGCACCCGATCCGCTTCATCCTGCCATCGTTTTCGGCGGCACCGTGGAGTGGTGCAACACTGAGACCGGCGAGCGAAAGGACGTCACGCCGGAAGTCAACCTGCCAGCACCGGCCCGTCATACCTGGACCAACCCGCTCGTTTTCTCTTCCGCCGATCCGCGCGCGCTGTATTTCGGCGATCAATTCCTTTTCAAGACCACGAGTGGTGGCGAGTCATGGACACGATTGAGCGACGACCTCACGCGTCCCAACCCCATAGCACCCGCAAATCTCGACGAGACCACCGCGAATGACTTCGATCCGAAGCGAGGCAAGGGGGGCGTCATCTACTCGATCTCGCCTTCGCCTCTCGTCCCTCCTCTCCTCTGGATCGGCACCGATGACGGCCTGATCAAGCGAACTCCCGATGACGGCAAAACGTGGGAGGACGTCACTCCCAAAGAGCTGACACCCTGGAGCAAGGTGACGATGATCGAGGCCTCGCACTTCGACACAGGCGCAGCGTACGCCGCGGTCGACCGTCATCGACTCACCGACAACGACCCATACATCTATCGGACGAAAGACAGCGGCAAGACCTGGCAGAAGATCACGGCAGGCCTTCCCAAGGGCGTCTACGTGCAGACCATCAAGGAAGACCCGAAGCGGGCGGGACTGCTCGTGACGGGCACGGAGCTCGGCGTCTTCGTCTCGTTCAACGACGGCGATGACTGGCAGTCGCTGCAGTTGAATCTCCCGCCTACATCCAACCGTGACGTCGCGTTCAAGGACAACGATCTCATCGTGGCGACACACGGGCGTGGTTTCTGGATCCTCGACGATGTCTCTGCGCTGCGTCAGACGGCCGACGTGAAGGGTGAGGCCCATCTGTTTGCACCGGGCGACGCCATCCAATTCCCTCAGCCCACCGACGACGGAACGCCCACCCAGAAGGACGAGCCCTGGGCGGAGAATCCCCCCACGGGTGCCATCATCGACTACTACTTGAAGTCAGCCGCGAGCGGTCCGGTGCGGATCGAAATCCTCGACGCTTCGGGCAGCGTGATTCGTCACTCCTCGAGCGCCGATCCCATCCCGCCTCTCGATGTCAACAAGCTAGCGACCGTCGCGATCTGGCAGCGTTTGCAGGAGCCGCTGTCCACAAGCGCCGGCATGCATCGTTTCGTCTGGGACTTCCGGCCTCAGCCGCCCGTGGAGCCCGCAGGTTCGCGTGCCGGCGGTGGCGGAGGGCGTGCCGGAGCCCCACCTGTTCTGCCGGGCCGCTATTCGGTGCGGCTAACCGCGAACGGAATCACCCTGACTCAGCCCTTGACGGTGAGGCCCGACCCCCGCCTTCGTTAGGGGGGTGGCTAGAGCATCTGCCCTGAAATGGAGCTCCTTGCGCCCGTCCGGTGAAATCGTATGATCGCGCTTTCGAGGGTGCTATGACTCAATCTCGGTTTTCCATCAAGGATCTCATCTTGGTCCCATCGCTGATCACTCTGGCGATCACTGTGTTACGAGCAGCCGGGGAGTTGCAGAACTGGTCGCCTGGCCTCTTTAACAAGAGTCCGGGGGGCGGTGGTGCGCTGATCGGCATATCTTGGCTGATCCTCGTCTTCGGCGGCTGGTTCGGCCTGCGCCTCACTCGAATGGGATACGGCGCGGCCCGCCCCCTGAGGGTGTCCGGCCTCGCCCTTCTCGTCGGGATCACGCTCGGCTTGGTCTCTTTCGGCATCGGTCAGGTCGCGGGACAGAACGCCTTCTTCCTTGTGTTTATGGCGGGTTCGATCGTCGCGATTTTCCTAACCAGGAACTTGTGGCCCGAGTTGTGGAAGACGCTGCTCGCCTACGCGTTCGCCGCGCGCATTCCCGTCGCCCTGCTGATGCTCTTCGCGATTCTCGGTAACTGGGGCACTCACTACGACGTGCCGCCTCCCGGCTTCCCGGAATACTCCCCGTTCGTGAAGTGGTTCCTCATCGGCTTCCTGCCGCAAATGACTCTCTGGATCTACATGACGGTGGTCGGAGGTCTGGTCGCGGGGGGAGTCGCGGGTGCGGTGGCGGGCAGAAAATAGCGCGGCGGACGCCGAGTCAGCCACGATAGACCCCGATGAACGTCGCCATTCGCTCCACCGCATGCACTGCGGCCGCGTGGTCCTGGGAGAAGTTAAGGCGGATGCTGTCCGTCGAATACGGTCCAAACTCAGCTCCCGGGGTGACGGTGACACCCGCCTGCTCGCGGAGGACCTTTACGAAGGCCTGCGGATCGACCGTCAGCCCGGGTAGTTTCGCGAAGAGGTAGCTTCCCGCGTCGGGCGTCCTTACCGCAACGCCGTCCACCTTCCGCAGAATCGCCAGCAACGCATCCCGAATCGCTTGATGAAGTCGAATGCGCTCTTCCAGCCAGCCCGCCCGCTCGGCGAACCACGTCCGCAGGACCGATTGAGAGTAACCGCCCGCACGGAGCGACACGATCGCCTGCAAGCGCTCCATACGTTCGATGATCCGGGTGGATCCAAACGCCGCGCCCACACGGTAGCCGCTCAGCGACTCCGTCTTCGACGGACCCATGATCGTGATGATCCTGTCCGCATCCACACCGGTCGCGCGCAGGTGGGTGTAGGTCACGCCGCTGTAGAGCAGGCGCGAGTACAACTGATCCGCGATCACGGTCACGCCGTAGGCCGCCGCGAGCCGCGCGATCGCGACGATCTCCGCCTCCGAATAGACGACGCCCGCCGGATTGTTGGGGTTGGAGAAGATGAAGACCTTGGCGCCCGCCCTGAACGCCTCTTCAAGCTGGGTCAGATCCAGGCCCGCCCGATCCGTCGCCGCCAGATGATCGAGGCGTACGGGCACGATCTCGGCATCCAGGAACTGAACGAGTTTCCGATTCGCGAAGTAGTCGGGCTGGACGATCGCGACCTTGTCGCCCGCGACCACCGTCGATGACACCGCAAGGAAGAGCGCTCCCTGTGTGCCGGGCGTGAGGATCAGTTCGTCCTTCGCGGAAATAGGCGCTCCGGTGAAGTGCGCCAATCGATCGGCGACCAGATCCCGAATCGTTCCCTTGCCGCGGTACTCCGTGTAGGCCTGCAAGCCGCCGATGTCGAGACCTGCCTCGAACTCTTCCCGCGCGCCTGGCGTGGGTGTGAATGCGTTTACGTCTCCGTGAGAGAAGTCGACGGGAACACCGTCAAGCCTGTCGCCGATGAGGGGCACCGAAGCCGACTCATCGCGCTGTAGGACTTCCTGTCCAGGTGCGTTGTCCGTCCTCAGCTTCGCAAACTTCTCTTCGATCGCGGCCATGGGTCTCCATTCCAGAAACTGATGGAGGTGATCATAGTTGCGCACGCCCCGGTTCATGACCGGGGCCGGCGTAGCACCGGTCAAAGCGCTTCGAAGGCGGCGAAGGGGAAGCGTCTTGCCGAAAGCGCACATGACGTCGTCGAACAGAGGAGCGATCTACCGCCGGGCTGCGTCCGCGGCGACGCGCTTCTTGCTGGCACTCGCGCAATCGCCTCGCGCCACGCTCGCACGGGCCATCAGCGTGCGGAGTTCGACGCTCTCGTTGCCCGTCAGAAGAGGTTGCGCCTCCGTGATCGCCTGGTCGAGAGTTGCGGCGCAAGGGCGACCGATTGCCGTTTCCCACATTCCCTGTGCGACCAGAAGCTCGGCAAGAGATAAACGGGGAAGCGTCCAGCGCGGGTTGAGCGTGAGCGCCCGTCGATAACTC
>JBDSLN010000282.1:0-8859 GCA_039916365.1 Vicinamibacteria bacterium | reverse complement strand
ACGCGCCTTCAGATTCCGAGTTTCCGAGCGCCTCACGAGCGTGTGTCCGGCGCCCTCGCGGGTGATCGACATTGGGTGTGGAACCGGCGAGGACGCCCTCTGGCTCGCAAGCCAGGGCTATGCCGTCGATGCGTTCGATGCGTCGTTGGCGATGATTGAGGTGGCGCGCGAGAAGGCGTCGCGCTTCCGATCGACCGCGTCGTTCGAGCGGGCCTCGATCCAGTCGCTGCCGGAGCGCGGTCAGACCTACGACGTCCTGGTTTCAAATTTCGGCGCGCTGAACTGTGTGGCACTTGCGGAATGGAGTTCCGTGGTGCCGAGGCTTCTTAAGCCGTCGGGTCGCGCGTTCATCACCTTGATGGGAGGGAAGCCCCTTCCTGAGGGGTGGCGCCGCGGCTTCGCGGCGGCCAAGCGGGGCGCCAGGGCGAGCGTTTCGATCGGCGGGACTCCGGTGTCCGTCGAGTACCCGTCCGTATCCGAGGTAAAGGAAGCGTTATTGGGGAAGGCAACGATCGAACGGGTCGAAGCACTCGGATGCTTAGTTCCGGGTCCAGGGTACTCGGGTTTTGCGCGTCGGCATCCCATCCTTGTTGAGATGCTGGCCATGGGGGAGGCGATGGTGCGCACTGCGCCGTTTTTCCGTCATCGCGGCGACCACACTCTGATCGAGTTGAAGTCCGCGTGAAACCAGGCGCGCTCCGTCTTCTGGTGATGCACGTATCCACCCGCTGCGACCAGACGTGCGGGCATTGCTCGATCTGGAAACAGTCGAGTCTGGCGGGGAAGTCGTTGACGGTGGGCGAAAGGCTCGCACTTATTGCGGAGGCGCGTGCGCTCGGCGCGACATCGGTGCTGTTCACGGGCGGCGAACCGTTGCTGTGTGATCACATCGAAGAACTATCGCGCCACGCTCATCGGATCGGACTGAACGTTCAGATCGCCACGAACGGCCTCGGATTAGCCCGCCACGCGACGTGGATTGGCGCGGTCGTCAGCGAGGTCTACGTCAGCCTCGAGGGTCCACGCGCAATTCACGATTCGGTTCGCGGCGCTTCCATGTTCGACCGACTTCAAGCATCGCTCGCGCCCCTGCTGTCTTCGCAGACTCGCCCTCGCGTCATTGGGCGCTCGGTTCTTTCGTCCCGGAACGCGTCGTTTGCCGAGCACACCGTGGCGGCTGCGCGCGAGATTGGACTGGACGGACTTTCTTTTCTGCCCGCGGACACCACGAGCGGAGCGTTTGGAGGAGAGCCAGGTCTCCGAACCAGTCTTGAGCTCAGCAATGAGGACGTGATCGCGCTGAGAGCGGGAATCCTTGCGCTGCACAAGAGGAGGGAACTCGGCGGCTTCGTTCTTGAAACCGGGAGCAAGCTGACCTCGATGGCGGATGGTTTCGCTCGATCGCCTTCGAACGCAGTGGCTCCCCGGTGCGACGCTCCGGAGTGGTCATCGGTGATCGAGGCCGATGGATCAATCCGCCCCTGCTTTTTCCAGCCGGTCGTGTTGGGCGCCCCTGCGCTTCGTCTCGGCGAAGCCAGGCGGTCACCCGAGTACGCAGCCGCACTTTCCCGCCTTGGTCCGTCCAACCCCATATGCAAGCGCTGCGTGTGTCCGAAATACCGGGGAGGCGCGTCTGTGTCGGATCGCGTCACCAACGCGATTGGCCGTCGATGGGCGGCGCTACGCCAACCTGGAGAGAATGCCGCGTGAGCCGACGCAAGATCCTTCTCTACAACCCTCGCGGCGAGAGCCACATTCTTCCTCTTGCGCTGCTTCACATCGGATCGGCCCTGCCCGAGTTCGACGTGCACATCATCGACGGCCGCATCGAAATGACGCCGGAAGCAACCATTGCGGAACTGGCGGACGAGGCGGTCTGCCTTGGCGTCACCGTGCTGACCGGCAAACCCATTCTCGATGCTCTGCGCGCGAGCCGAGCGGCCAAGCGGAAGAACCCGCAGCTGCCCGTGATCTGGGGCGGCTGGCATCCCTCGCTCCTTCCTGAGCAGTGCCTGGCTTCGCCTCTGGTCGATGCGTGCATCAGCGGTCAGGGGGAGGAAACATTCCGCGAGGCTGTTGTGAAACTCGCGGCGGGGGAGCCGATCGAATCGGTCGCCGGCCTGACCGTCAAGCGAGATGGTGTGGTGGTGAAGAACCCTCCGCGCACGTTTCAGAACGTCAATGGATTTCCGCGGGTCGACTACGACCTGATTAATCTTGAGAAGTACTTCAAGTTCCGCGGCGCACGGCGACTCGACTATTGCTCCTCGCAGGGCTGTCCGTTCGAGTGCGCCTTCTGCGCCGATCCGATGGTCTATAAGCAGCGCTGGAGCGGGCTTTCGTCCGCGCGCGTGGTCGCCGAACTGACGGAGTGCAAGACGAAGTATCGGCTCGACCAGGTGTTCTTCAACGACGACAACTTCTTCACCGACCTCAAGCGGACCGAAGCGATCGCCAAGGGCATGATCGACGCGAATCTGAATCTTCAATGGTTCGGAACCGGCCGGGCCGATCTGTTGAAGCGTCTGACGCCGGAGCAGTTCTCCCTCATGCGGCAGAGCGGTTGTTACAAGGTGAACGTCGGCGCCGAAAGCGGTTCTCCACAGATCCTCGAAAGCATCAAGAAGGGCACGCTGGTCGAAGAGGTTCTGGAGGCGGCCGAGAAGTTGAACAAAGCGGGGATTGGTGCGCGCTTCTCGTTCATCGCCGGATTTCCGAACGAGCCCGCAAGCGCCCTCGCCGATACCTATCGCACGGTCAAAGCCCTGCGCATGATCAATGGCGAGTTCGAAACGCCCATCTATTTCTACGCGCCCTATCCGGGAACGGAATTGTCGGAGCGAATGCCCGCGCTCGGATTCGAGCCCCCGCAGAAGCTGGAGGATTGGGAACACGTCGATCTCGATCATTCGATCGGCCCGTGGATCTCGGAGCCCGTGCGGAAGTTCGTGCCGCGGTACAACTTCTACATGCGATACGCCTTCGAGCCGGTTCAGTCGGGCCTGGGAAAGCGCATCGCCCACTGGTTCGCGAAGGTTCGGGTGCGCTTCGACTTCTATCGTTTCGATTTTGAGCGACGGCTGGTGGATCTGTCCAAGCGGGTTCGCACGGGCGTTCCGCCGCAGCAACAGCCGATGATCGCGGAGAACTGAGCGGCGCATGGGCGGCGGAGCCATCAGACTCTTATGAACAAGAAGAAGCCCGTCGTTCTCTTCTTTCCTTCCTACTACTCGGATGAAGCAGCGCCTCCGCTTGCCCTGATCCACCTCGCGGCACCTTTGGTCGCGGCCGGCCATGAAGTCCGAATCATCGATTCGGCGGTGGAGGACGATCCGGAGCAAGCTGTGCTTGAAGCGACCGCGGATGCGTGCGCCCTCGGCGTCAGCATGGTGACGGGACCAATGATCACGCAGGGTGTGTCGGTGGCGGCTTCGGTGCGGGCCGCGCGTCCCGATCTTCCCATCGTCGCGGGAGGGTGGCATCCTTCGATTCTTCCTGAGCAGACTCTGCGTTCCCCGCTCTTCGACGCAGTGGTGAAGGGACAGGGCGAGGTCACGATGAGCGAGATCGTGGAGCGTTGGAATGTGGGTGAGCGTGACCTCAGCGACGTCGCCGGCGCCTTCTGGAAGCGCCGCGGCGGTGACATGGTGTGCGGCCCTCCGCGCGGCTATACGGACATCAATTCCTTGCCGCGTCGCCCGTTCGAAATTGTCGACTTCGAACGGTACGCCAGGAAGTGCCACGGCTTTCGCTGGATTCTTTACTGCTCGTCGCACGGATGTCCGTGGGACTGCTCGTACTGCTCCAACGCCTCCGTCTATGGACGGAACTGGAAGCCGCTCGGCGCCGATCGTACGGTGGACGAAATGACAGAGCTGGCTGCTCGCTACGCGCTCGACGTGATCGACATTATTGACGACAACTACCTGGTGCGCCGCGATCGCGCGGTCGAGATCGCGGAGAAGCTCTTGTCGAAGACCGCGAAGTTCGACTACTTCATCCAGACCCGCACGGACCAGATCGATCGCCTTCCTGACGACGAGCTTCGGTTGTTGAGGCGCAGCGGCCTCAAGAGGATCTTTTTTGGGATCGAGTCGGGGTCGAAGAACGTGCTGAAGACGGTCAACAAGCGTCTCGATCTCGAGACGGCGTATCGCACGGCGGCGCGCTGCCATGAGGCGGGCATCGAGGCGTCGTTCAATCTGATCTTCGGTCTGCCCGGCGAAGAGGCGGTCGACCTGCAGGACACCATGAGGATGGTCGACACCATCGGAAAACGGAACCCCGACGCTGCGTTCTTCACCAACATCTTCTCGCCGTATCCGGGCTCGCCGATTTTCCCCGAGGCGGTTCGGTTGGGTGTCCAGGAGCCGCAGTCCCTGGAAGAGTGGGCGGTCTTCTATCCGAAGATCCAAACGCTCCCCTGGCTGAAGGGGAAGGCGCATGCCCGGATTCAACGCATCCGCGATTACATCCGCATCGGATACTCGGCGCGCAAGATGGTGGTCCACCGACCGGACGGATTCAAGGATCTGGTCCGACGGGGGCTTCAGACGCTGGCGCGGGTGAGATTGCGGCGTCTCGCCGTCGGGTTTCCCGTTGAGGTTTGGGCGCTTCGGGCGTGGAAAGAACTCAAGGGCCTCTTCGGGTCGCGCCAACCCGCCGTCATCAACTAGATGAGGATCGTTCTTTACAACCCGAAGTCCAACTCCGCCGGCAAACGCATCATGCCGTTCTCGCTGCTTGCCATCGCTGCCGTGCTCGAAGGGGAGTTCGAGTACGAGATCGTCGATGGCAATGTCGAGCCCGCGGCCGATCGGACGCTTGCGCGCAAAGTCGTAGGGGGCGACGCCGTGGTCGGCATGACGGTGATGCCGGGGCCGCAGCTCGAGGATGCGTTCAAAAGGACGCAGGCGCTCAGATCCCTGGACCTGGCACCGACCATCATCTGGGGCGGATACTTTCCAACCGAGCATCCACGGGCGACGCTCAGCGGCCGGTGGGTCGACTTCGCAATTCGTGGCCATGGTGAATTCGCGTTTCTGAATCTGCTGCGCCGTCTGGCGGGCGGAGATGCGGCGTCGAAGAGCGACGAAATTCCGGGCGTCGCGTCACGCCGGGAGATCGCGCTCGGTTCAATCGGTGCAGTCGCTCGGGTGCCAAGCGTTGAGGATCTCCCTGACTTTCCGTTTCACCGCATCGACATGGCGGATTACCCGCGCGCCACGTTCCTTGGAAAGCGGACCCTCGGATATCACTCCAGCTACGGCTGTCCGTTTCTCTGCAACTTCTGCGGAGTAGTGAGTCTCACCAGCGGGAAATGGAGCGCTCAATCGCCTGAGCGTGTGGAGAGAAATCTCCGCCGCTACCGCGACGAGTGGGCGGTCGATGCCGTCGAGTTCTACGACAACAACTTCTTTACCCATGAAGAGCGATGTCGCGAAATCGCGGTGCGCATCGCTTCCCTGGATTTCAAATGGTGGGGCGAAGGCCGCATCGACACTCTGCTGAAGTTCAAGGACACGACATGGCGTGCCATGACCCAGAGCGGTCTGCGCATGATTTTTCTCGGCGCCGAGTCGGGTTCGGAAGAAACTCTCGCGCGCATGAACAAAGGCGGAACGCTGACGCCGCAGATGACCTTGGACCTCGCGGCGCGCATGCGTGACTTCGGCGTGACTCCGGAGTTTTCCTTCGTATTGGGGAATCCGCCCGATCCGGCGGCGGACATCGAACGCACGCTGGCGCTCGTGAAGCGCATCAAAGCGATTCACGCCGAAGCGGAGATCATCCTCTACCAATACACGCCCGTGCCCGTGGCGGGGGAACTGCTCGATGCAGCATCCAGAAGCGGCTTCGCATTCCCTCAGACGCTGGAGGAGTGGACCTCTCCCGAGTGGTGCGAGGTATCGCGGCGCAGATCGGAGCTCTTGCCCTGGATCGACGCTCGCCATCGGCGGCGTATCAAGGATTTCGAGCGCGTGCTGAACGCGTACCACCCGACGTCCACCGATCCGCGGCTCACCGGGTGGCGCCGCCGGATCCTGCGTGTGGTCTCGGGATGGAGATATCGACGGGGGATCTACGCGGCGCCGTACGAACTGCGCGCCCTGCAGAAGCTGTTCCGATATCAGCGCCCGGAGACGGCGGGGTTCTGATCGGATGAAGACCATCGTTCAGGTCTTCGTGGCCGCCGGGCTTGCTT
Source organism: Vicinamibacteria bacterium (assembly GCA_039916365.1). GTDB lineage: Bacteria > Acidobacteriota > Vicinamibacteria > Fen-336 > JAGNNV01 > JAGNNV01. Next base: position 2,654 of record JBDSLN010000282.1, on the reverse strand, counting down.
CGCTGATGATCGCGGGCACCGAAGCGGTGGTTGCTTACCCCGGCCCGTCCTCCGCCTCGCGGAGTTTCTTCGGAGTGGCGTTTCTGACTTATGCCCCCTTCGCATTGGCGGCCGCCGCAGCGCTGGTCGTGACGTTCGGCCGCCGCGGCTTGGATCTCTGGCTCCCGCTTTTCGCCGGACTTCTGCGGATCCTGCAAAGTCTGGCAGTCGACATCGCTGCGAACCCATGGATTGGTGTCGCTCTCTGCCTCGCCGCCATCGCTTTAGCGTTCGGTGCGCGGAAGGTGGCGGATGCCATCGGCAGTTCGCCTCCATTTCTCTTCGGCCTCACCGTTGGAATGGTGATCCCAATTCTCACCGCGCGACTGGTTTCCTTGCGTCTGACGACGCGTATGGGCTCGCAGGATCATGCGATGGCACTTGGCGCGGGCATCGGTCTGGTTGGATTCGTTGTCCTCAGGTCCGTGGTCGTGCGCTGGCGAAAGATCGCTCCCATCTTTCTGCTTGGACCCGTCGTCAGCCTCTGGATGTGGTGGCGTCTCGGCACCTCGGCCGTGCTGCCTCCAACCCATGACGTGGCCTCTGATGCGAACGCGCCCGACATCGTGCTCATCGTCCTCGATACGGTTCGCGCGCAGGCGCTGCAGTCCTACGGATCGTCGAGGAACACCATGCCCAACCTCGAACGATTTGCGATCGACTCGACCCTGTTTCAGCGGGCCTGGACCAATGGGTCGTGGACGCTGCCCGCGCACGCGTCCTTGTTTTCGGGTCTCAATCCCGCCCAGCATCGTTATGACTCCGGCTTCGATCCGCAGTCACGCCTGGACCCCAAGCAATTTCTCGCCGCTCGCTTGCACGATCACGGATACGCCACGGCGGCGGTGGTGGCCAACTTCGGGGCGTTTGGCCACGAGGATCCGCTGGCGCAAGGCTTTGAATCCATTGTCGTCGATCCGCTGCGGCCGTTTGCTTTCAAGCCGTGGCTGTTTGACCTGATGCTCTTGTTTCCGCACGCCGAGTGGCTCGATCCAGCCAGGTACGCCTTTCCGGCCCCGTCGATGAGAGCGTCGCGCGCGATCGGGCATGCCGAGCGGTTTTGGTCCACTCCAGAGGCAAGGCCGCGATTTCTCTTCGTGAACCTGATGGAAGCGCATCTCCCCTGGATCCCGGAATCTGAGGATCTCGGCCGTTTCGGGCCCAGAGGCCTCGGGACGGAATCCGATCAGCTCGACGTTCTCGGAAAGTATCTGCACGGCGGCCGGCCGACCGCCGCGGAGACGCACACCCTTCGAGACCGGTACGACGAGGTTCTGGTATCCCTGGATCGCAGCCTCGGCCGACTGCTCAAGATGGTGGCTGAGAAAGCGCGTCGCCCCGTGATCGTCGTGATCACGTCCGATCATGGCGAATCGCTCGGAGAGCATGACCGCTTCGGCCACCGTAACTCTCTCGATGAAGCGGCCACGAGGATTCCGCTGATCGTTCGAGCGTCGTCACTGCGAGCAGGTCCTCGGAACGAACCGGTTCAGCTCTCCGATGTCTTCGGGTTCCTCGCGACATCGAGCGGGCTCGCACCCGAAGCCCGACCGGATGCCGTTCCTTTCGGTCAGCGAAAGCTCGTGATCATGGAGCACCGCCCCGGACCGCAAGAAGAGCTTCCGAGCAGCTATCCACGAGGCGACCTATCAGCGCTCGTCGACTGGCCCTACAAGTATGTCGACGGCCCGCTGACATCTGCCGGCTTGTTCGATCTCTCGATGGATCCCTGGGAGCTGAAGAATCTCGCCGAGACGCATCGCACGCGGGCCGCTTCCATGAAAGGAATCCTCCGCGCGAGGAGCGGGGTTGCTTCGGGATCGCCGCCGTTGGGTGCTCAAGCATTGGAGCGACTGAAAGCGCTCGGCTACGCGCGCTAGGAGTCTGCGCGGCAGAACGAATCAGACTCCTGTCCACACGACGGGACTCCGTCAGCCAGGCGGGAAGGGACTAGGTCGTGAGGTCGATCCGGTATTCCCGAACGCTGAGCGTCTCGAACAGGCCGCGTTTGTGACGCACAGAATGCTCGATGAGGCCGCGAGATGCGAACATGTCCGCGATCGGCGCGAAGTTGACGTCTGAGGAGTGAACGAGGATCAACATGCCCTTCTCCGTGAGCCGATTCCGGATCTGGTGCGTGAGGGTGATGAAGAAGTCATAGCGGCTTCCAGCGGCGAACGCCTGGTCCGCCAGATCGCGAGCGTCGCGTGGATAGAAGGGTGGGTTGGTCACCACGTAGTCGAAGCGCATGACCGGAGGAACCGCGCCGAAGACGTCGGACTCGATCGCCGTGATCCGGTCGCCCAGACCATTGCGGAAAGCGTTATCCCTGGCGCACGTCACCGCCTGCGGATTTATGTCGAGGGCGGTCACGGTAGCACCCTTGTTCGCGACCACGAGCGCGAGGAGACCTGATCCGGTTCCGATGTCCGCCACCCACTTGTTTTGATAGGGCAGGGTCCCGAGATGCCTTGCCAGAAACTGACTGGATGCGAAGTGGCCGGGATGCAGTACTCCGGGCGGAATCTCGAGGTGGAACCCCATCAACGCGCACGAGTCACGATGGTCGAGATGCGGGCTAACCCGGCGACGCCAGGTCCGGTGGAGAGCGCCCC
>JBDSLN010000281.1:0-4237 GCA_039916365.1 Vicinamibacteria bacterium | reverse complement strand
TGAAGCTGATGTTGGTGGCGGTCGTCTGCCGGCCAATCGGGTTTTTGGACATCCGGCCCGCGCCGAAGAACCAGAGTTTGTCTTTCACGAGCGGTCCGCCGAGAGTGGCCTCGTACGTCGGAACGGTGTTGCTGGTCCGCGAGGCGGCGTCCGTTGGCGTGCAGGAGGCCGCCACAGGCTGGTTCAACGTATTGCACGGGTAGTTCGACGGCGTCCGCCACGTTCCCTTGTCGAAGGTCGTTCGGAAAGAACCGCTGAACGCGTTGCCGCCCGACTTGGTGACCGAGTTGGTGACCCCGCCCGCGAAGCGACCGAATTCCGCGGAAATCGCCGCGGTCGTGACCGTGGTCTCCTGGATCGCGTCTTCGATAAAGATGCTGAGAGGCGTGTTACGGATGTTGTCCTGAACCGCGACGCCGTTGACGAGAAACAGGTTCTCGAAGGACATGGCGCCCGAAATCGTGACCGCGTTGTTCACCGCGGTCTGGTGGGCGCCGGGAGCGAGCAGGAGTGCTGCGAAGGGCGTCCGCGCGGTGGGGAGCTTTTCGAGCAGGTCCTGATTGTAGGTGCTGGAGACCGTTGCGTTCTGCGTGATCTCACCGGGAGCCTCGGCGGTGACCGTCACTTCCTCGGACTGTGACGCGAGAGCGAGCTTCGCGTCGAAGGACGTGGTCTCAGACAGCTTCACCTGGATGGTGGTCTTGACCGGCTTGAAGCCCGAGAGCTGAAAGTTGACCGTGTACTCCCCGGCCGGGAGGAACGGGAAGATGTAGTCGCCGTGGGTCGTCGTGACCGCTGTGCGAGCGCCCTGCAGTCTCGGTGAGCTGAGCGAGACGGACACACCCGGCATCGCCAGGCCGGACGGGTCGACGACCTGGCCGGAGATCGTTCCGGTCAGTGTTCCCTGGGCAAAGGCCGGCAGGGGAAGGAGTAGGGCGACGGCGATACTCAATTGGAAGGCGAAACGCGGTAATCGCATGAAATATTTCCTCGGCGTTCAAATGATTTGACTAGTGAGCCCCCCTCCCAGTTCACGTAAAACGCAGGAACTGGCTGAAGGCGGTTGCCTAACACACAGCAAACGGCGTGCCCCCGCGGCGTCATAAAGCAAAGGATTCCAAAGACTTTGTGAAGAGAGTCGGCCGATTAATCCAACGGAATGACTCGAGCCTTCAAGAAATTGGCGATTGCCCGTGGTGATTGACCCACTGTTTCATCCACTGAAACTCGCATTGCTCTGACTGGCGTCGCTGGCCGAGGCCGTCCTCCCCGAAGGACGCCACTTAAAGATGCGGCTCACGCTGGTCCGGGGGCGCCTACTTTTTCGGGAAGTACTCAAAGCCTGAAAGCGTCGCGAAGTCGTCGTCCTGGTTCCAGCGTGTGGCTCCAGCCGGGCGCGAGATCGGGTAAATCAAACTATCGGCAAGCGGCAAGTCGAGCCGAGAGGCCTGCTGCGGAAGGCAGGCCTCGAGGAATCGCCACTAGACTGCCTCCCATCATGACGCTGGCGCCCGGAACCCGGCTCGGCCCTTACGAGATCACGACCTCGATCGGCGCCGGAGGCATGGGTCAGGTGTTCCGCGGACGCGACACCAGGCTTTCGCGTGATGTCGCCATCAAGGTGCTGCCCGAGGAGTTCGCGCGGGACCATGAGCGCGTCGCCCGTTTCAAACGCGAGGCCCAGATCCTCGCGTCGCTCAATCATCCAAACATCGCGGGGATCCACGGCCTCGAGGAACAAGACGGCACGGTCGCGATCGCAATGGAGCTGGTCGAAGGCGAAGACCTCTCCGAGCGTCTTTCGAGCGGGCCGATCTCCATGGATGAGGTCCTTGCCATCGCGAAACAGATCGCCGAAGGGCTCGAAGACGCGCACGAGCACGGCATCATTCATCGCGACCTTAAGCCCGCGAACATCAAGGTCACCTCCGACGGCAAGGTGAAGATCCTCGACTTCGGCCTCGCGAAGGCCATGGAGGGGGCCGCTACGGCCTCCGGTTCTTCTTCCGGCGCCGACTCTCAGTTGTCCCACTCGCCTACCTTGACTCATCAGGGCACGGTGGCCGGCATGATCCTCGGCACCGCGGCCTACATGAGTCCCGAGCAGGCGCGCGGCAAGAAAGTCGACAAGCGCGCTGACATCTGGTCGTTCGGCGTCGTCTTGTACGAGATGCTCGTGGGACGCCGGCTGTTCAGCGGCGAGACGGTGTCCGACGTCCTTGCGGCTGTCCTGACCCGTGACATCGACTGGGCCCATCTGCCGCTTGCGACTCCTTCTGCCGTCCAGGAACTCCTGCGTCGCTGTTTGGACCGCAATCCGAAGAACCGGCTGCACGACATCGGCGATGCCCGATACGTGCTCGACGAAGCCCAGCGAGGCGTGAGTGCGCCGACCCTCATCGAGCCGCGTGGCACTCCTGCGCGCCGGCCGATTCTTGCGGTCGCCGGACTCTTCGCCCTCGTGCTCGTGCTTGGAATTGTCATCGGTCGGAGAACCGCGCCGAGGGGCGGCGCGAACACGGGTTTCCGCGGACAGTTCGAAATCGCGCCTCCGGATAAGTCGACGTTCGTCAGTGGTCTCGCGATTTCGCAGGACGGCAAGAACATCGCGTTCGTGGCGCGGGGCGAGGATGGACGAACGCGCCTGTTCTCGCGGGCGATCAACGAGTCGGTGGCGAAGGAACTTCCGGGCACGGTCGACGCGCGCTACCCGTTCTGGGCACCCGATGGCCGAAAAATCGCTTTCTTCGCGCAGAACCACCTGCGCGTGAGCGATCTGCTCGGCGGCCTTCCGCGCGTGGTCGCGGACACGGGGGCCAGCGAGGATGTACGGGGCGGAGCCTGGGGTGCCGACGACCGCATCATCTTCACGCCGGCCTTCGCGGGGCCCATCTTCTCGGTGGCCGCATCCGGCGGCGCCGTGACTCCCGCCACCGAGATGGGCAACGAGGGGATGGGGACGCATCGCTTTCCGTCCTTCCTTCCGGACGGCCGCCGCTTCCTCTTCTATGCCTCTCTAGGCACGGGATTGGAACCCGGGGTTCTCTACATTGGGCGACTGGGCGGTTCCCTGAAGCCGAAGAGGCTCGGGCCCGCCACGTCCACTGCAGCGTACGTCGAGCCGGGCTACCTGCTCTACGTCCAGGGCGACTCCCTGGTCGCGCATCGTTTCGACTCGGACCGCGAGGAACTGGTGGGCGATCCGATTCCGCTCGGGCTGTCGCTGCCCGGCAGTATTTCGGTTTCGGGCCAGCGGTCGCTCGCCGTCTCCGAGAACGGAATCCTCGTGTACCGCATGGATAAGCGCAGCGCTACGCGCCTTGTCTGGCTGGACCGCGCAGGGCGAGAGCTTCAGTCGCTGCCAAGCGAGGTGGATACCTGGCACTATGGCCCGACGCTGTCGCCCAACGGGAAGCTTCTCGCTGTGTCTCACTACGAGGCAGGCTCGACGAGCGGGGGCGTGTGGGTCCACGATCTGGAACGGAACCTCGCCACGCGTCTCACCGCCGACGACAAGAGCGACGACACCGTTCTTGTCTGGTCGCCGGACAGCACGGAGATCGCCTATGCGTCGGCGAGCAGCGGCGGCGGCAGGATCAATCGCATCGCGGTTTCGACGCCCGGCCGGCCGAGGACGGTGGTGGACGCGCCGACGTTCGTCAGCCCAAGCGCATGGCTGCCCGACGGTCGACTCATCTATACGGCGTTCAACGGCTCGGGTCGGAGCAACCCTTACATAAAGTTACTCGCGGCGGACGCAGCCCCTTTGGCCCTTGGTTCGGACAAGGTCAGCGAGTACGGCGTTGATGCGTCGCCCGACGGGCGGTGGATGGCGTTCCAGGCGGACCCGACGCGCCGCATGGAGGTTTACCTGCGCCGGGTCGACGACCAGACCGGATCCTCCACGATCCGGGTGTCGACCGAGGGCGGCACCGCGCCGCGATGGCGCAGGGACGGCCGCGAACTTCTCTACCTGGCCGATTCGGGGAAACTGATGTCGGTGACCATGAAGGGTCTCGATCCGCCACAGCCGGGGCCGCCTACACCGATGTTCGACCCCCAGCTCGAGCCGGGGACCGACCGCCAGTACGACCTCTCTCTCGACGGCAAGAGACTGATCGTCAACCGCACGCTGGTCCTTAACCAGGTTCCGATCAGCGTCTTGATCAACTGGCAGGATCGCCTGAGCCGCGATCAGTCGGCGAGGTGAGTGAGGATCTGTCACTTGACCAGGGCC
>JBDSLN010000280.1:0-6138 GCA_039916365.1 Vicinamibacteria bacterium | reverse complement strand
CGGAGATCTCTTCACTCGCGCGGGCTTTCCTGCTGGCGTCGTGAATGTTCTGGCGTGCGACAACGACGTTGCGAAGACGCTGGTGACCGACAAACGCCTCGGCAAGATCCTGTTCACCGGAAGTGTGGCCACGGGCCGCGGAATCATGGCGAGCGCCGCCGCGCAGGGCACCCCCGTCACTCTGGAACTCGGCGGTAAGGATCCGGCTGTGGTATGCGCCGACGCCGATCTGGAACGCGCCGCCTCCGGCATCGTGTGGGCGGCGTTTCTCAACGCGGGCCAGACCTGCGCCTCCGTCGAACGTGTGTATGTCGAAGAAAGCGTCGCCGACGCGTTCATCGCCAAGGTCATAGAGAAAACCAGGGCGCTGAAAACCGGCAATCCTCTCGATGAGACAACTGACATGGGCCCCATGGCGATGGAACGTCAGCGCGAGGTCGTGGAAGCACATGTCGCGGATGCCCGAGCCAAGGGAGCGCGCATCGAAACCGGCGGCGCTCGCATGGAAGGGCCGGGCCACTTTTATCCGCCGACCGTGCTAACCAACGTCGATCACACCATGACGATCATGCGCGATGAGACCTTCGGCCCGGTTCTGCCCATCATGCGCGTGAAGTCTCTCGACGAAGCTCTCCGCCTCGCCAATGACTCGCCCTATGGACTCACGGCCAGCGGGTGGACGAGCAGCGAAGCGAACGCCGCGAAGATAGAGCGCGAACTTCAGGCCGGTATCGTGACCATCAACGACCACACCTTCTCGTTCGGCGAACCCACCTCACCGTGGGGCGGAATCAAGGCATCGGGCATCGGCCGCACCCACGGTCCCATGGGCCTCATTGAGATGTCCAACTCGAAATACGTATCCCGCGACCTTTCCCGCGGCGGCGAAGTGTGGTGGTATCCGTACGGTCCGGAATTCAAGTCGATGATGGCGGGCGCGCTGCGTTCCTTCCATGCGCGGTTCATCGGCACACGCCTGTTCACTCTGGCGAAGGTCTCGTTGTCACGGCGCTTCCTGACCCGCGGCAAGCCCCTCCGTCTTCTTCCCGACATCTTCAAGCTTTTCTAGCCAAGCGCCGTGCCCGAAGCCCAGCTTTCACCGCCCAAGCGCCGAACGTGGTTTCACATCACCATGGGTGTGTCGCTGCTTCTGGTGGCGATCGCGCTCAGCGTGGGCTGGCAGCTCATCGGGAGCGAGCAGGCAGCACTCAGCGCCTCACCCACCGCGCGCTACCTTGTCTACTTTTTCGGCCTGCTTCTCTTCCTTCTCCTGATCTCCGGCGTCGGTCTGATGTTCACGCTTCTTCTTCGGGAGGTGCGGCTCAACGAGCGCCAGTCGAATTTCGTGAGTGCTGTCACCCATGAACTGAAGACGCCAGTGGCGTCCCTGCGTCTCTATCTCGACACCCTGACCCTTCGCGCCGAAGCTCTTTCCACCGATCAGCGAGACGACTTCTACAAGACGATGCGCGACGACCTCGATCGCCTCAACGGAACCATCAACAGTGTCCTGAATGCCGGCATGTATGCAGATCGCGCGGTGGTGAATCCGCCCACGATCGACCTCGCGCGACTGGTCCAGCACGCGTGCTCCCTCACCCGCACGCGCAACCAGTTGAACGAAGCCGCCGTTTCCTACACCGGCCCCGCCAGCCTGCTGCTGAAGGGCGACGGCACCGCCCTCGAAACCGCCGTCCTCAACATCCTGGACAATGCCGTGAAGTATTCGGTCGATCAGGTTCAGGTCGAGGTGTCGCTGCGCGAAGAGGCGAATGGTTTCGCTCGCCTCGCGGTGAAGGATCGGGGAGTGGGGATGAACCGCGGCCACCTTCGCTTCGTCTTCAACCGGTTCTATCGGATCGGATCCGAAGTGCGTCGTTCACGTACCGGGACCGGCCTCGGGCTCTTCATCGTGAAGTCCGTGGTGAAGGCCCATGGCGGAACCGTACGCGCCGAGAGCGATGGCGAAGGCCAGGGCAGCACGTTCGTTCTCCATCTTCCGCGCGTCGTGAGGGACGGTGTCGCAGAATCGGCGAACGAGGTGGCTCATGCCTGATCCGGCACAAAAACCCCGAATCCTAGTGGTCGAGGACGAGGCCAGCCTGGCGCGGGGCATCGCCTTCAACCTGAAGCTCGAGGGATACGAAGTCGAGTTGATGGCGGATGGCCAGGAGGCGAGCGACCGTCTATCCCGTCCTGAAGCGCCCTCAGGCGGCCGCCACGATCTGGTCCTGCTCGACGTGATGCTTCCGAATCTCGACGGCTTCTCGGTCGCGCGCGCGGCTCGGCAGGCGGGGAATCGCACGCCGATCTTAATGCTGACCGCGAAGGGCCTGCCCGAGGATGTGGTGGAAGGCCTCGAGGCGGGGGCCGACGACTATCTTCCGAAGCCGTTCGACCTGACCGTACTGCTCGCTCGGGTCAAGAGCCTTCTGAGACGCCGCGATTGGACGCAGGCGCCCGCTTCGCGCACGGGCGCTGCGATTGTCACCATCGGATCAAACCAGGTCGACTTCGCGAACTTCGAAATTCGACGTGGCGAATCCGTCGCCCGGCTCACCCTGCTGGAAGCCGGCCTCCTCCGCCTGCTCTACGAGCGCCGCGGCAATGTCGTTCCCAAGGCGGAAATCCTTGAAAAGGTTTGGAATCTGCATCCGGATACCGAGACGCGCGCCGTCGACAACTTCGTGGTCCGCCTTCGCAAATACCTCGAAGTCGATCCGTCGAGTCCCCGGCTGCTTCTCACCGTGCGCGGGGCGGGCTATCGGCTCGAGGCTGAACCCGCCGCCGACAAGACTTAGATCCGGTCAGGGTCTCGCGAGCTGGACGGCGAGGCGCATCGCCGCAAGGAGACTGCCTTCGTCGGCCTTGCCTTTGCCCGCGATGTCGAAGCCCGTTCCGTGATCGACGGAGGTCCTTAAGAAGGGGAGCCCGATGGTGACGTTGACGGCCTCACCAAACGCCAGAAGCTTCAACGGAATCAGGCCCTGGTCGTGATAGCAGGCAATGATCCCGTCGAAGCCGCCTTTGGCGGCACGCACGAAAAGCGTATCGCCTGGAAACGGGCCTTCGATGTCCACGCCGGCGGCGCGAAGTTTCGCCAGGGCACCTGGAAAAATCTCCTGCTCTTCGGTCCCGATGTGTCCGTTCTCGCCCGCGTGAGGATTAAGGCCGGCAATCGCGATCTTCCGTTTCCCCGCAACCGTGCCGAAACGGGGAAGAGACTCGTGGACCAGAGTGGCCACGCGGATGATCTCCGCTTCCGTGATGAGGCGCGCAACGTCTTTTAAAGGCGCATGGATCGTGAGCAACGCGACCCGGAGCTTTCCGCCCACGAGCATCATCGCCACGTTGGGTGTCTTCGCAATATGCGCGAGGAGTTCCGTGTGACCCGGATAATCGAAGCCCGCGATGTGCATCGCTTCCTTGTTGAGGGGCGCCGTGACGATGCCCTCCACGTCGCCTTTGATCGCGTCTTCCGCGGCCCGAATGACGGCCGCGGCCGCCTGACGTCCTGCCTCCACCGAGACGACGCCCGTCGGCACGCGGCCGCCGCCAACATCAACGATCGACGCACCGGACGCTTCAAAGGCGGGCAGCCCCAAAGCAGACGCGGTGGCCTTCATGACTTCGTGCGACCCGTAAATCACCCAGTCCGCCGTCGGAACATCCGGATGCGCCAGCGCCTTCAGAACGATCTCGGGGCCGATCCCCGCGGGATCACCCACGGTGAGGGCCAGTCGCGGCAGGTGCGCCATCAAGGCCTCGAGGACACTCGCGCCGAAGCCGTCGCGGCGGCGCTTGCGGCCTCCAACGCGGGTGCGACACTCGCCACCCAGAACTCGCGGATCTCCGAATCGAGCTTTCGCGTGTTCGGCACAGGGACGTCGTCGGTCGCGTCGGTGTTGAAAGACACGACGTACCCAGCGTGCGCGCCGGCGTCGAGGTAAAGGTGCGAGATGAAACCATTCTGACTTCCACTGTGGCCGATGAGGCGACGACTTCCCCGCTTCTCGATGAAGAAACACAACCCGATGTCCACCTGATCCTGCGCGGTCTCCTCGACGCGAGCTACCGGCCTCCACATTTCTTCGAGGGACTTCCTGGCGAGAACCTGCGCGCCATCTGCTGTCTCGGCGTGGCCAAGAAGAAATCGAACGTACTTCTCCATGTCGGTCAGAGGCGCGTTGAGACCTCCGTTCGAGACGGTGATGCCGCTGTCGAAATCGAAACGGGCTTCTTCAAGTTTCCCCTTCTCGACGGTGTAACTGTGCGAGCGATCCTTCAGCAGGTGATACGGCGCTCGATCGAAGAATGCGCGCGACATCCCGAGCGGGCGCAAGATGTTTTTGTCGATGTAGGTCTCCCACGGCTCACCGGAGATTTTCTCTATGACGCGGCCCAAGTAGACGAGGCCCGGATTCGAATAGCTGTACTTGGAGCCCGGTGCGAACTCAACCTCTGTGTACGGCATCATGGAGACGAGCTGCGACCATTCGGTCGGCTCGAACGGCTGCCAGGGCTTGTCCCCCCCAAACGGCCAGGTCCCGGCGCGGAAGCCGGCGGTGTGCGAAAGCAGCTGCCGGATCGTGATGGCGTTCATCGGACCAAACGTGTTGTGGACGGCTTCGAGTTCAGGCACGTACTTCACGATGGCGTCATCCAGAGAAAGACGGCCGCGGTCGCGCAACTGCATGATCGCGATTCCGGTGAACGTCTTGGTGATGGAAGCCCAGTGGAAGATCGTGGCCTCGTCGACGGGAGACGCGGTGGCGCGATCCTTCATCCCGAACGATGCGTGGCTCCATGGGCGGTTCTCGCCCACGACGCGGAGGCCCGCTCCGACGATGCCGTGGGCGGTCGCGCGCTCCTTGAAGTAGGTCGTGAACCGGTCTAGAGCTTGCTCGGAAGCGGAAGGTGCCGACCCGGGTTGCTTCCCTTTCGTTTGCGCAGAGGAGACGATGGGCGCGCCCGTCAGAAAGATGACGATGAGCGCCTTCGTCAGAGAAAGAAAAGGCCCGCCGAAGCGGGTCGTTGCCGTGGGAGCAGGCCCGACCGATCGGGCCTGAGAAAGAAAAGGCCCGCCGAAGCGGGCCTGAACGCGCCTGTTCAACGCGCCTTATTTCTCGTAGAGCGCCGCGATGAGGGCGCCACGCGCGGTCGCGGTGATCGGGTCGGCGGCCACGCGGATCTCTGAGATGTCGACCGGGAAGGGGCGCGACTTCATAGACTTCTCGAACAGTTCCTTGAAGCCGCGGGGCTTCGCGGTGCCGCCCGCAATAACGATGGGAAGCGGACGATGGGCGCGCGGAAGCTTGTCGGCCTTCGCGACGGCTTTGCGGATCGACTCGACCAGCGCATCAACCAGGTCTTCGTAGTAGATGTGAAGCGCCTTCTCAAGCTTGTCCGTAGGAGGCTTGGTGAGATCGAGCTTCTCTTCCTTGATGGTCTTGATCCGCGTCGAAGGCTCGTTCACGACGGCGCCGACGGAGTTGTCGATGTAGTCGCCTCCCTTCGGAATGCCGAAGAGGAGCGAAGGAATCGACAAGTACGCGAGAGCGACGTTGCACATGCCGCCGCCGCAGGAGATGCCGATGCCGGTGAAGTTCTGGTCTTCCAGTTCCGAAAAGATGACCGCGAGGCCTTCGTTGATAGCGACCGCGCGATACCCGAGCGTCTCGAAGAAGCGGCGCAGCGACGCCTCGTGATACACGAGTTCGGCTTCGCGGCCTTCCGACGCGGCGGGAACGGAGAACGAAAGAACCTCGCCCTGGGTCTTCGCCTTGGGAATCAGGTTGCGCATGATGGACTCAAGAACGACCGTGCCCATGCGTTCTTTGGGATTGAGGAGGCCGTCGGCCATCGGACGACGGGTCTCCACGTTGAACATGTTGGCGAAGCGCTCGGTGGCGCCGCCGAAGATGATCAACTCATCGCCATCGCGGAAGGACGGGATCTCATTCTGGGAAAGAATGGTCTCGGTAAAACGCGAGAACGGGACCGGGATGAAGGCATTGAGCTGCATCGACCTCGCCCCGGGGATGGTCGAGCGCACGACGGCCGACGCCGCCGACCTGCCTCAGGTCGAGGTACGCGTGGCCGACGCCGCGGACCCGGGACTGCCCCCGGCGTCGTACG
>JBDSLN010000279.1:0-3421 GCA_039916365.1 Vicinamibacteria bacterium | reverse complement strand
GAGGATGAAAAGCACCGCGTCCGCGGTTGAGATCTCCGCCGAGACCACGGCGGCAAGCCCGAGCGCGCCAAACCAGACGGGCAGGTCTTCCATAAAAATGGTCGGCATGGCGAGTTCGGGCATGGCGAGTCCCGGATGCAGGGCGTGCGCGATGATCCCAATCGCTGGGGGAACGCAGGCGAAGATGAACAAGGCCACGGCATTGGTTGCCACAGCCTTTCGCACGGTACCCGCGTCGCGGGCACCGTAGACCTTCTGGATGAGCCCCGGCGAAATGACGAAAGCGGGAGCGAGGAGCGCCAGGTACTGAATTCCCGATGTGCCGTTCCCGAAGAAATTCCAGTAGCCAGCATCCGGCAGCGCGGCCTGGACGGCCGCGACTCCGCCGGCCTTCGAAAGAGCCAGAGGAACCGCGGCGAAAAATCCCACGAGCATCACGCCCAACTGCAGGAAGTTGATCCAGACCGAGCTCAGCAGGCCCCCGGCGCTGAAATACATGGTGGCGACCACACCGCCGATGATCACGCCGGTCGTCTTGTCTAGCCCCGCGACGACGTTGAGAACCCAAGCGAGGGCTATGAGCTGTCCGGACAGGATGGAAATCGTTCCCACCCAAAGCAGAGAGGAGATGAGCCCCCTCAACCCGCGGGAGAACCGCCACTCGAGAAAGTCGCCGGAGGTCTTGAACCCGTGGTCGCTCGCGATCTTCCAGATCCTCGGTCCAACCGTAAAGGCCATGATGAGCGAGCCGACGCCCGCGGATCCAACCCACCACCACGCCGAAATGCCGTTCGTGTAGCCGAGGCCGGCGGCACCCACGGTTGATCCGGCGCCGATGTTCGCGGCGGTGAGCGTCGCGAAGAGAAGGCCCGGAGAAAGTGACCGGCCCGCCACAAAAAAATCCCCGGAGCTACGAACCTTGCGCCCGAGCCAAAGGCCCAAGACCACCTGGAGGATGCAGTAGATGAGGATGAGATAAATCATGACGGGAGGGAATTCGGACCGAGTATCAGAAGATTAGCAGCGAGGTTCTGACCACGCCCGCACGTTCGATCTTTGAATTGGCACTCTCTTTTTCGATTCCGTGGGAGAGTGGCGCAAACTGAACCCCCCGAATGCGCTACGGCACGATTCCTCGAGGTTTGAAAGAGCGGCTGGCATCGGCGTTGGGCGTCGTCCCTTATCCAATGCTGGATGTGCTGGTAGCCCCCGTCCAGGCTCGCGCGCTGATCGCGGCTGAGCGAGCCTCCGTGTTCCGGGCGCTTTCAGAAAAGCCGGACACCACCATCGCCCTCGCGTCGAGTCTCTCTCTGGACGAGTCCTGTCTGGATCTCGTCCTGCGTTTGGTGTGGTCGATGGGCTACGTCAAGCGCCGCTCCGCCATCTGGAGCCTTTCCAAACTGGGTCAGAAACACTTTGGCGCGCAAGCGCCGAACCCCTTCGGCGACTTCGTGGCGTTTGGCGCGCCGCAGTGGGATTGGATCAGCCAGCTCGATCATGTTCTGAAATCAGGCCGCGGTGTCGAGATCCACCGGACGCTCACCCCGCCCGACTGGAGCCTCTATCAACGCGCGATGGCTGAAGGTGCCCGCGACTTCGCCGCTTTTGTCGCGCGGGAATTGCCGGTGCGCCCTAACGCGCGGCTCTGTCTCGATGTCGCGGGGTCGCATGGGATGGTTGGCGCGGCGGTGGCCCGCGCTCACCCGGGCATGCGCTCTGTTGTCCTGGAGAGGACCGAGGCGTTGCCAGAAGCGAAGAAGCTTGCGGCCCTCGCGGGCGTGGACGATGTCGTCTCGTTCCGCGGCTGCGACCTTTTGTCCGATGACTACGGGGAAAACGCGGACGTCGTGATTCTGGCGAACATCCTCCATCACTTCAGTCCCGACGTGAACCGCGCCATTCTCGGTCGTGCGAAGCGTTCCCTCGGCAGAGGCGGAACCATTGGAATCTTCGACATCGAAGCGCCTTCAGCCGATGCGGGACCGGAGGCAGCGGGAGACGCAGCGGCGCTTTTCTTCCGCATCACTTCAAACAGCGCCTGCTTCAAAGCCCATGACTACGTGGGCTGGCTCAACGATGCAGGCTTTCAGGAGGCGCGCGTTGAGCGCAGCCTCATGCTTCCCTCGCGCCTGCTCGTGATAGCGCGCGCCTGAGGGCGCGTTCTTATTTACTTCGCCGCCGGCGTAGCCAGCTTCTTCCGCTCTTCGTCGATCACGGTGGCGAACTGGTTGATGTTCGACAGTTTCTTGCCGTTGACGAGGAGAGTCGGGGTCAGGTTGACGTTCGCTTCAAACCCTTCCTTGACCTGGATCGCAAGCTTCGACTTCGCGTCGGGCGACGCCAGGCATGTTTCAAATTTCGCCTTATTCAAGCCAATGGCGAGACCGTTGTCGAGGACATCCTGACGTGTCGCCTGTTCCCACGAGCGGGAGAAAATCCGGTCGTGGTACGCCCAGAACATCCCAAGCTCGGACGCGCAGACCGAACCGAGAGCCAGCTCGCAGGCGCCATTGTGGACGGTGCGACCGATGCCTGGGTTGCAGCTCTGCTCAAGCGGGAAGTTCTTAAAGGTTAGATTGATGTCGGCACCCTGCTTCTCGTAGAACGAGCGGAGTGCCATGGAGGCGGCCTGGCAGCCCGGGCACATGAAGTCGGCGAACTCAGTCACTTTGATGGGAGCGTCGGCGAGCCCCTTCACATTCGTCTTGTACTTCTGTTCCGGCGCCGCCATGGTGGTGGCAGGAACCTTCGCATCGGCGGCCGGCTTGACCGCGGCCATGGGGACTGCGATTTTCGGAGTTCTCGGAGTGGGTTTGGCGGCCTGGGCGAAGGAGTAGCCTGCGCCTGCCACGATCGCGACAAAGAAAATGGCGGCAAGGGTGCGGGCCGCGGTGCGGTTCGACGCGTTGTGTGAGTTCATTCTGGTGCCTAATGCCTGCGCTATTCGCTGCTGTGTTTTGTTGAACTAAATGACGACCTGAACGTCGAGCGACGTTTCCCGGTGCGAGAGTTTACGCAAGGTCCTTGATTTCCTCTGTCCAGCCGTAAGGATCCGCGACTTCGCCGTATTGGATGGACGTCAGGGTGGAGTGGATCTTCTGGGTCAAAGGACCGACGACGCCGTCGGAGACCTGCAACGTTCCATCGCGGTGACCGAACTCGGCCACCGGTGAAACGACCGCCGCCGTGCCCGTGCCGAAGACTTCGCCGAGCGTTCCGTTTCTCTTTGCATCGACGATCTCGTCGAATGCGTAACGCCGCTCGTTGACGGTGTAGCCCCATTCCCGAAGAAGAGTCATGACGCTGTTGCGGGTGACGCCGTCGAGGATGGTGCCGCCAAGAGGTGCGGTCACGATCTCGTCCTTGAACTGCACGAAGAGATTCATCACGCCGACCTCTTCGCAATAGCGATGTTCGAGGG
>JBDSLN010000278.1:0-3454 GCA_039916365.1 Vicinamibacteria bacterium | reverse complement strand
TGCTCCATCGGCTCAGAAACGCCATACAAGCAAGGCACTACGGCATCCGCACCATCCGGGAACTCATGGGCCATCGAGATCGAGGTGCCTTCGTCTCGCCGGTAGCCAGGAAATAGTTATTACAACGAACCATTGAAACACCGCAGCCAACGGAGCGCTTAGGTTCATGTCCTGGTTTTACTTGTCACGCTTTTACTTGCTCGTCGCGTTGGGACTCATCCTGGCGGGCTCGCTGGCGGTGGGTGGCCGCTGGCTGTGGCGACAGCGCTGGCGTGAGGCCAGCGCTCGAAGGAAGGTGGTCATTGTGTCTGTGGGTTCCGCTTGCATCCTGCTCATCCCGTTCCTCATCGGCGGTGCCCAATTGCTGTGGCACGAGCGCCCCAATCAGGCGGTCACCGCCGAGGATCTGCGTATCCTTGACCGGGCCGACGCCTTCCTGAAAGATGAGTCAGCATGGAACCGTGATGATGACCGGCAATGCGGTGACGACAAGGCGAACGGAAAGTGGAGTCTCTCCTGCGCTCTTGACACGGCCTGCATCGAAGTGCTCGGGGAATACGATCACACCAACGTTGCTCTCCAGGAGGTGCGGTTCGCGGTCGAGGAAGCGACCCCAGACAAGCAGCTGAATGGACGCCTCATGGGCTTCAACAATCTGCCGGAGACCCGCTTCGAGGACATCAAGCGAATGTTAAGGATAGCAAGGGAACGACTCGTCGCACGACAGAAGAGACAGGCACAACCGTGACGCGATCCATCTGACGTGACCCAGCGCGATCCCTTGCTGGGTAGCGGCGGGCCTGGGCTGATCCGGGCTATGCAACCGGCCTTCGTGACGGAATAATATTCCGTTGATGGAACTCCGGACAGTCGCGAACGGTGCGGATCTCGACACAGTCCGCGACCTCTTCCGCGAATACGAGGCGCAGATCGGAGTGGATCTCTGCTTTCAGAACTTCGCCGCCGAACTCGCCGGCCTTCCCGGCGAATACGTGCCGCCCACTGGGACGTTGCTGGTGGCGGTGGAAAATGGAGCCATCGCCGGCTGTGTCGCCGCGCACCGGTGGGACGCCACGTCGTGCGAAATGAAGCGTCTTTTCGTTCGACCGGGATTTCAAGGCTGCGGCATGGGGCGAGGTCTGACGAACGCGGTCATCACCTGGGCGCGCGACCACGGTTACGCGCGCGTCCTGCTCGACACGCTCCCTTCCATGAGGAGCGCCCAGCGGATGTACGAACACCTCGGCTTCCGCGACACCGAGCCCTACCGGCCCAATCCGGTGGAGGGAACCCGGTACATGGCTCTAACCTTGTAGCACGTCCTCCGGCAGCTTTGCCGCTCTCGGCCCACCCCCTCTATGCTAGATCTCCCTTTTTGGAGATATCAATGACTTTTCGATCGATCGCGTCCACCGTCGTGCTCACTGTCGCGGCATCCGCTGCGTTTGCCCAGGCCCCTATGGAGTTGAAGGTCGGCGATCCCGCGCCCAACTTCAAGCTCCAGGCATCCGACGGCAAGACCTACGAACTCGCCGACTTCAAGGGCAAAAAGGCGGTTGTTCTCGCCTGGTTCCCCAAGGCCTTCACCCAGGGCTGCACCATCGAGTGCAAGTCGCTGGCGGAGCACGGCGACATGATCAAGGAATACAAGGTCGCCTACTTTATGGCGAGCGTCGATCCCGTCGAAGAGAACACCAAGTTCGGCGCCGAGCACAAGGCCGACTTTCCCCTTCTCTCGGATCCCACGAAGGAAACCGCGAAGGCCTACGGCGTCCTGAACATGGAGCGTGGCTTCTCGATCCGCTGGACCTACTACATCGACAAGGACGGCAAGGTCGCGTACATCGACAAGGCGGTCAAGCCGGCCACGTCCGCGGAAGACATGGCCGCGAAGCTCGGCGAACTCGGCGTCGCCAAGAAGTAGATCGTTCGTCGTTTAGGGACAGACCAGGAGCGCGGCCACGAAAGCAGATCCCTGTTGGATTGCCGCGCTCGTTCAGTGGAAGTCCAAGCTCCCATTCGGCGCGATCGTCTCCGCTCCAGTTTGTGCGGATTCCAGTCTGACGCATGAGCGGTACCCGGCGCGGCGAGCCCGCCAAGGCGTCGGGTGACGCGGCCGACCACGATCGAAGCTTTGTTCCCGACGCGGCTCATCAGAGCGGAGAAGACCCGCTCAAAGGAAAAGGGCGGCCGTGGGGCCGCCCGCTCCGGCTTCGATGATGCGAACTACTCGAGCGTGATGGCCCTGGCTTCGCGGACACCTTCGATCTTCATCAGATCCGCGATCACGTTTTCCGGCACGTTCGCGTCGACCTCGATCAGCATGATTGCGCGGCCGCCATTTGGCTTGCGCCCAACGTTCATGCGCGCGATGTTGATCGAATGCTCGCCGAGCTTGGTGCCGATACGTCCGACCACGCCAGGGGTGTCGTCGTTCTTGATAATGACCAGATGCCCCTGAAGAACAGCATCGACTTCAACTCCGTCGACCTCCACCAGACGAAGCTGAGTCTCACCGAACAGCGTTCCCGCTACCGCCTGTTCTCCCTCGGAGGTCTTCAGGCGGACGGACATTAGATTCGAGAAGCTCACGTGCGACGGCGTGACCGCCTGCGCGAACTCGACGCCCATCGCCTCGGCGCGCGCTGTGGCATTGACGAAGGTCACGGTCGGATCAGACGCCCGCAAAGCGCCGGCCACCGTGGCCTGAATAATCGGTTGCGCCGACAGATCCTTGAAGGCACCATAGAGGCCCACGTCGACCCTCTCCACTTTGCCCGGCACGACTTGACCGGAGAAGAATGCGAGACGTTCTCCCAGATCAATGGCTGGCTTGATCTGGTCGTAGGCTTCACCAGAGAGTTGGAAGAAGTTCACCGCTTGCTGGATCACTCCGCCCTTGAGGAAATCACGTACCTGATACGCGATGTCCGTGCCCACGCGGTCCTGCGCTTCGATGGTCTGCGCGCCGATGTGCGGCGTCGCCACCACCTTGGGATGCTTGGCGATCTTCCAGTCGACGGGCGGTTCCTTCGCGTGAACGTCAAGGCCGCAGCCAGCGACGCGGCCACTCTCAAGCGCCTCGAAGAGCGCATCTTCGTCGATCAGTTCACCGCGCGCCGCGTTGATGATGCGCACGCCCGGCTTGATCTTGGTGAAGGCTTCCCTGCCCAGCATGTGCTTGGTCTCGGGCGTCATCACAGTGTGGAAGGTGATGTAGTCGCAGCCCTTCAGCAGTTCGTCGAAGGCCACAGCCTTCACGCCGACTCTCTCCGCGACCTGCGCGGAGACGAAAGGATCGAACGCCCACACGTCCATGCCAAACGCCTTGCAGCGCGCCGCGACTTCCCTGCCGATGCGGCCGAAGCCGACCACCCCGATCCGCTTGCCGGCGATCTCGGTGCCGCCCGCGAAGGTCTTGCGATCCCAGGTACCCGCCTTGAGGGAGGCATCC
>JBDSLN010000277.1:0-5088 GCA_039916365.1 Vicinamibacteria bacterium | reverse complement strand
TGGGCGCTCTTGGCCAACGGCGAAGACAATCAAGCGAAGCGCGAACTGAAGCGTGCCCTTGAACACTTCCCGGAAGAAGAACGCGACGCGTTCAGAGAAGAGGCCGGCGAAGTTCTGGCCGCCATTGAGGCGGCCCAGCCGGGTCGCGGTCCGAAGGTGAGAGCAATGGCAGCACAAATCGCTGACTGGAACCGAACCGGAACCGCGCGCTGATCCGAGGCGACTACAGTCGTGCTCACATTGCCACGGTACTGGGGGTCCGAAAACCGACACGGCACGCACTCCGCTCAGTCCAGATGTCCCTTTTCGGAGTCGCCCATTTCGACCTTGCCCGATGGGAAGTAGTCCTTCCATCGGTCGCTGACTTTCTTCGCGGTGACCTCATCCGCGAAGAGTTCCTTGGGAAACCAGGGCTTCGTCCGAGCGTCGATGACGATGGGCGGCGACAGCGCCACGTGATGCGCGATGACGCTCTGGCGCGCGCCGTAGATATCGCGCGCCGGTTCGAAGCGTGTGAACGTGGTCCACAGAAAGTTGATGGCCGACTTGGCCGCGCGCGCCGGCTCATCGGACAGCACGACCAGCGGCCATGCCGCGAAGGCGGGATCGCTGGCGATACGGGCGACCACAGCCGCTTCTTCGGCATCGGGTCCCCGATAGGCGGGACCGCCGACCACAAGACAACCGGGCGAGAACACACGCACGTCGGTCACGCTGGGCCCGGGGCTTCCACTGAACTCACGGGGAAGCTCGCGACGCTTCGGACCAACCCCCATCCAGACACCCTTCGATCCACGGTTGATGGTCGGCGTGGTGTAGTCGAGCGTATCCATCGACAGATTCGGGAAGACGAACAAGTCCGTCTCCGGCGTGGTGCGCTCGAGGATGTGGGTCAACGTCGCGCGGAAGTCTTTCAGGTCGATGCCGGCCGACGAATCGGTGAGAAGCAGGAACTTGGTGAGTGAAAGCTGTCCTTCGCCCAGAATACGGAACGCGCTCGCCATCGCTTCGCGCTCGTATCGTTCCTGAACGATCGCGGCGGCCAGCGAGTGATACCCGGTCTCGCCGTAGGACCAGAGCGACTTCACCTGCGGCATCACCAGAGGGAAGAGGGGCGAGAGCAGATCCTGAAGCAGGTCTCCGATGAAGAAGTCTTCCTGGCGAGGCTTCCCCACCACGGTCGCGGGATAGATGGCATCACGACGTCGATAGACGCGGTCGACTTCAAAGACCGGATAGTCGTGGGTCAGCGAGTAGTAGCCGTAGTGATCGCCGAAGGGGCCCTCCGCGCGACGCACACCGGCGGGCACACGACCCACCAGAGCGAACTCCGCGTTTGCGACCAAAGGCACATCGCTCACTCCT
Organism: Vicinamibacteria bacterium; assembly: GCA_039916365.1. Taxonomy (GTDB): domain Bacteria; phylum Acidobacteriota; class Vicinamibacteria; order Fen-336; family JAGNNV01; genus JAGNNV01. Next base: position 3,723 of record JBDSLN010000277.1, on the reverse strand, counting down.
TCGACCATGTCGAGGCGATGTCCCAGGATCAACGAAGCAAGCAAGAGTTCAGGCACGTTCTCCGGCAACGGCGCGATCGCGGAAAGAATCAGCGCGGGTGGACCACCGACGAACACGCTCACCGGCAACGACTGGCCACGCGTCTCCGCCAGGTTGAAGTGGAACCCGCCGCCCTTCCCAATCTGCCAGTGCATGCCGGTGGTCTTGGCGTCGTAGATCTGCATGCGATACATCCCGAGGTTCGTGCCGCGGCCATCGGGATCGGAGGTCAAGACCAATGGCAACGTCACGAACGGTCCGCCGTCTTCGGGCCAGCAGGTCAGAACCGGAAGCTTCGTGAGATTCGGACCTTCGCGCACTTCGGTGACGGGTCCGTCCTTCAGGCGCCGCAGTCCGACCTTCAGGCCGGACATCGCCAGGTCGCGAGCGTTCCACACCTTGCCCAACGTCGGCGGCAGCGCATGCTGTACCACGTCCACGGCGCGGCGCACGAATTTCGCGGCATTGCCGCCGAACGCCATCTCAGAGCGTTTCGGCGTGCCGAAAAGATTGGTGATCAACGGAAAGTCCGCGCCGATGACGTTCTTGAACAGCAAGGCGGGACCGCCCGCCGCGATCACCCGCCGATGGATCTCGGCCGCCTCCAGATGCGCATCGACAGGAACGTCGATCTCAACGATGTTACGGGCACCTTCACGGCGCAGGGCGGCAAGGAACTCACGAAGGTCGGCTGACATGCGGGGCGAATGGTACCTTTCGAGCACCGACAGGCGTAGAGCCTCGGACGGCCTCACCTTCGCAGCGCGGGTCGGACCTCTTCGTGTAACCTGTCTGTCACTACGCCCACATGGGGCGTTCGACAAAGAAGAGAGGTCTCATGGCAGATCCGACCAACCCAGATTCGAACAAGCCCGCCGACGACATGCCCGATTTTTCGGGAGTCACCGGTGGCGCTTCCAGCACCGCAGATCCCGAGGCGGTGGTCTTTGAGACCTACACCGTGAAGTCGGGAGACTCCCTTTCGAAGATCGCGAAGCATCATTATGGTGACGCGAGCCTCTGGAAGACGATTTTCGAAGCCAATCAGGACCGTATCAAAAATCCCGATCTGATCCAGGTCGGCTGGGAACTCAAGATTCCGGCGAAACCGGAATCAACAATTTAATGGAGAATTTCATGCGCCGCACAGCCTTACTGACGTTCGTTGCTTTCGCCGCCGCTTGCTCGAAGCCGGCTCCGCCGCCTCCGGCGCCCGTTGCGGTTGCCACCCCCATGCCCACGCCTCCTCCGGCGGCCGTGGGAGCGGTGACACTCGGAAGCGAACTCGCCGCCGACAAGACCGTTGTTATGGGCAAGGAGACGTTCGGAACGAAGGACAAGATCTATGCCTCCGTCGCAACGTCCGGCGTGGGTCACATCAAGCTCCGCGCCGTGTGGTCCTTCGTCAAGGGCGACAAGACCACGCAGGTCAACGAGACCACCATGGAACTCGACTCCACTGGTCCCGCGACCAACGAGTTCCACATCGAGAACACCAAGGCGTGGCCGAAAGGCGACTACAAAGTTGAAGTCTTCTTCAACGATGCGGAGACGCCTGTGGTGATGAAGACCTTTAAGGTCGCGTAGTCAATACGGGCGGGCGCATCCGGCGCGCCTGCCCGTTCTCTTCCCGCCCGCACCTTCACCCGCAACGTGAAAGCTCTGGTCACTGGCGGCGGCGGATTCCTCGGATCCTCGATTGTTCGGAATCTTCGCGCACGCGGGGACGAAGTCGTGGTGGTGGCGCGCGGTTCGTATCCCGAAGTCGAAGCGACGGGTGCCACGTTTGTACGCGCCGACATCACCGACCTGCCGGCCCTCACCCAGGCGCTCGGCGGGTGCGACGTGGTCTTCCATACCGCCGCGAAAGCGGGTGTGTGGGGCTCGTACGATAGCTACTACCGGCCCAACTTGGTTGGAACCGAGATGCTCATCGCGGCTTGTCTCGCAACGCGGATTCCCAAACTGATCTTCACCGGATCTCCTTCGGTCGTGTTCGATGGAACCGATCAGGAGAATGGAACAGCCGCGCTGCCCTACGCGGATCCCCCTTCCAGTCACTACTCGGCGACCAAAGCGGCGTCTGAGCGGCTTGTCCTAAAGGCCAACTCGAAACAGCTGGCCACGGTTTCACTCCGACCGCATTTGATCTACGGGCCGGGCGATCCGCACCTGGTCCCACGCGTCATCGATCGCGCATCAAAGGGCCGCCTGGCGTTGGTGGGAGATGGATCCAACAAAGTCAGCCTGACTTACATCGACAACGCTGCGGCCTCTCATCTGCAGGCCGCCGAGGCGCTCTCGTTCGGCGCGCCTTGCGCGGGCCGCGCCTACTTCATCAATGATCCCGAACCCGTCGTGTTCGGCGAATGGCTGACCACGCTGGTGAGTCGGCTGGGCCTTCCGTCGATCAAGCGCCGTCTCTCGATCAAAACCGCGGTCAAGATCGGCGGCGTCCTGGAGTTCTTCTGGTCGACATTCCGGCTCGGTGGCGAACCACCGCTCACGCGAGCGGTCGCGCGCAATCTGGGCGTCAGCCATTGGTACTCGATCGACGAAGCTGTTCGTGACTTCGGATACGCGCCCACGACCAGCGCCGCGGAAGGCTTCGAGCGGACCATCGAGTGGTTCAAGCCGCGCGTTCTGCGCTGAGCCGACGCGAATGACGGAGACCATAAGCGTCGACATCGTCTTCGCGAACCTGGCCGACATCTCGAATCTGGGTCGCCTGCGCGCGCGCTTGAGCGACAACGAGAGGCAACGTGTGGACGGCTACAAAGTGCGCGAGCCGCGGGAGGTGTCGTTGCTCGCCCGCGCCCTGCTCCGCACGGAACTTGCGCGGCGGGTCGGCGTCAAGCCGCTGGATCTCTCCTTCGATGTGCGCGCTTCGGGCAAGCCCGACTTGAGGCACGACGACGCGTCGATACCGGACTGGCGATTCAGCGTGTCGCACACAGGTCCTCATGTGGCGATCGCCTTCGCCCTTGGGCATGACGTCGGAATCGACATCGAGCGCCTCGATCGTTTGGCGGAGCCGCTCGATATCGCGACGCGCTTCTTCACTCCGAAGGAAGTCGAGCGCCTCCAATCGACACCTCCCGGCGAACTTCATCGCACCTTCTTTGCCGGCTGGACAAGAAAGGAAGCCATCGTGAAAGCGCGCGGAATCACCATGGCGGAAAGCCTCGCAACGCTGAGTGTCGACCTTGCTCCGGGGGCCCAACATCCAGGCTATGAAGAGGCACCCGAGGTCGGCGAACGCGGTCGATGCAGGCTCACCGCGTTCGAGATCCCAGGCCACCGCTTGATGGGCGCTGTCGCTGTTTTAGGCGACCGGGAGCCCCGACTGACTCTCCGCATGGTTTCCGACGAGACGTTCGATTAGCCTTCAGTTGGCCATGAGTTCTGAGACCTCGTTCACCGCACCCGACATCACCGCCACGCTGCGACGCATCCGCGAGGCGCTTTACGTCGTGCGGCGCACGTCCGACTCCGCAATGGGCCTGCGCCTTTCGCCCGCCACCAGCACAGGCGAAGAGGTGATCGGTGCGCTTCCGCCTCTCTATCCGGAATGGCTCGGCGATCGGTCGTTTCAGGAATCGCATGGAGTACGTTTCCCGTACTGTGTCGGTCCCATGGCTAACGGCATTGCTTCGACTCCGCTCGTCATAGCATCGGCGCGCG
>JBDSLN010000276.1:0-3019 GCA_039916365.1 Vicinamibacteria bacterium | reverse complement strand
AAGGCCTCGGCGAGGGTCTCCACGAGGCGCTCGTGAACAGGCAACGTCGGCGCGAAAGCGCCGATCGTTGCCGAGGGGAGGGAGGACATCGCTCGCAGGCCCTTCTCAGACGCTTCCAGGGCTTCCTGAAGTCGCCCAACCGCGAGAAGGGTTAACCCCATGACCGAGAACAGATGCGCCAACTCCAGAGGATCTTTGGCGACCAAACTCTGCGCGGCGGTCATGAAACCGAGGCTTGTCTGATGGCGGCCAACACGACGAGCGAGGTCCGACAGGGGAAGGAGCGCGCAGGCGACCGCGGTGCTGTCCATGGCGCGGGTGGCGCGGCTGTACTCCTCCTCGGCCGCGAGATACTCCGCTTCGACGAGATCCAGAGCCGATCTGGCGGCGAGCGGAATGGATCGCGTGACGACGGGAGCGCCTCCTTCGCGCAGGAGCTCGATACGCTTCAGAGACTGAGTGAACTGACGTTCCATGAGGACTTCGCCCGCCGTGCGCGCCTCGCGTTGTCCCAGCGCCGCACTCGCGTGTGCTTCGTCCAGACGCAGATGACTGATCGCGATTTCAGTGCCCACCTTAATGGCTTCGAGACGGAGGACGCCCGTCTCCGCACTGTCGAATTCGTCGGCCGCGCTGCGGGTCCGCTCGAGCGCGGCCGTGACGTCACCCAGCGCCTCACTGCAAGTGGCCCAAACGAGCATCGCTTCGCCCGCCACCGACGCTTCGCCCGCGTAGCGATCATCGCGCGTGGCCTCAACCGCACCACGGGCGAAACGGAAGGCGTCTTCATACGAACCGGCGGCAAGGGCGCTCCTCGCCGCAATCACCGCGAACGGCGCCGCCGCGGTCGGGTCGTTCGCCGCGTTCAGGTGTTCGTAGAGCTGGGCTGCGGCTTTGTCCGGGCGCTTTGTCCTCGACTTCAGGTGATCGGCCACGCGCCGGTGCAGGCCTCGGCGCTTCAGGGGCGGAATGCCCTTGTAGACGACGTCCCTGAAAAGCGTCGAGCAGAATGCGATCCGGGCCTGGATTGTCTCCCCGCGCTCCTGGAAGATGCGCCTCGCGATCAGAGAATCGATCCGGTCTTCGACTCCGTTGGCAGGGTCGAGTTCGCACAGGACGTCGGGATTGAAGAGGGTTCCCAGCACCGCGGCGTTCACGAGAACGGCGCGATCTGGATCGGACAGCGCGAAAATGCGGTCCTCGCACAGACGCCGCAGCGAATCGGGCATATCGATCTTCGCCCCGAGTGCCGACACGTCCTTCAGGCGGTCGGTCTCGATGAGCGAGTTGACGAGGTCAACGACGAACAGCGGATTCCCTCCACTTAGATCGTGCACCGCATGAACCGTTTCCGGCGGCAACCGGGCCGTGGCCAGGTGTTCCATCAGTTCGCCGGTTTCCACTTCGCTCAAAGGACTGAGGGCAATCCGGGTGACCCGCTTTTCACCGCCGAGCGCTTTCAGCAGTTTGTGAAGAGCATGCTCCTTGTCCATCTCCCCGAGCGTGTAGGTGCCGACGAGAAGCAGCTTGGCGGCGGGCCGCCTTCGAAAAATGTAGTGCAGAGCCTGAATCGAGACGTCCGCCTGATCGAGATCCTCGAGAAGCAGCACGAGCGGCGTGACCTCCGCGATGCGGCCCACGGCATTGGCAATCAGATCAAGGACCTCGGCGCCCGACGGCTCCGCTTGGTTCGAGAAAGCACGCGCCTCCGGCGCGCTCTCGAGAATCGCGATCTGTGGAAAAAGGCGATGAAGCCCGGGCAGGAGGTCGCCAAGGACTTCAATCGGGCGAACCTCGGGATCAAGACACGTGCCGCCAAGGAACTCGGCCAGAGCATCCCCGAAGGCCTGAAAGGGACTTGAGGGGTCGCTCCGCTCGACGAACCTGCCGGCAAGAACAGTGGCGCCACGACCGCGCGCAAACCTCGAGAGCTCCGACAGGAGCGTCGACTTTCCAAGGCCCGTGTCGCCTTCGATGAGGGCGAGGTGCGCGACTCCGTTCAGCGCTCGGCGCAGACTCAACGTGAGATCGAGCCACGCCTCCTTACGGCCGATCATCGCTCTGCGCTCGGGCTCCCTCTCCGTGGATCCGTGTGTTTTCCCTTCCCTCAGTTCAGTCGCATGTTCATTCAATGCCGCGCCGAGCGCTCCGGCGGAACGCGGACGGGCGAGGACGGTCTTGGCCAGGCAGTTGAGGACCAGAGCCTCGGTGAGGGCGTCCACTTTCGGGTTGAGATTCCGGATGCCCTTCGGCTCGGCATTCACAATCTTCATCAGGATGGAATTGGGATCGCCGTCGAAAGGAAGCTGGCCGGTGAGGGCTTCATAAAGCACGGCGCCCAATGAGTAGATGTCCGAACCGGGGCCGATCGGCTGCCCAACGATGCTCTCCGGAGGAAGGTAGACGAGCGTCCCGAAGATGGAGTTGGCATCCGTCAGTCGGGAGTCCTTGTTCGCGAGGGAAATACCGAAATCCATGAGCTTCGCGCGGCGCTTCCCCTTCTCACCGAACACCATGATGTTCTCGGGCTTGATGTCCCGGTGGACGATGTCCTTCGAGTGGGAGAAGGCGAGCGCTTCCGCGACCTGACTCCCGAGTTCAAGCAGTTCGTGCACCTCCAGGTCGGCCGCTTGGATGTGATCGCGGAGACTCTGGCCATCAACGAAAGACATGACGAAGAAGGAACCTTCCTCGGTCCTGCCGATATCGAAAATCTGAACTATGCCCGGATGGTCCATCTTCGCGATGGCGCGGGCCTCACGGTCGAAGCGCTCCTGGGCCTCGGCATCGAGCTTCTGCGAACGCAGGGTCTTGATCGCCACCATGCGATCCAGAATCGGATCGCGCGCGAGATAGACGATCCCCATCCCGCCCCGGCCCAGTTCGCGGGTGATTTCGTAACGGCCGGCGAGCTTGAGCGGTTCCACGTTCTTGCGGCGCGCTACAACCTGAACTGAACGACGAGCGTCTTGAGGGTCTGGCTGAGTTTATTGAGATCGCTCGCGGTGCTCTCTATCTG
>JBDSLN010000275.1:0-3087 GCA_039916365.1 Vicinamibacteria bacterium | reverse complement strand
ACGACTTCGACTTCAACAACCGCTCCTATCGCGTTTACGTCCAGGCTGATCAGCAGTTCCGCTCGAGTCCCAATGCGCTCAAACAGCTCTACGCGCGCACCACGGCTGGCGAGATGGTTCCGCTGAGCACCGTCGTCCGCATGCATGAGACCACGGCGCCCTCGGTCATCTCCCACTTCAACCTGTTCCGGTCCGCCGAGATCTCGGGCAATCCCGCCCCCGGCCTCAGTTCCGGACAAGGTTTGGCGGCGATGGAAGACCTTGCGAGCCGCCTCCCGAAGGGCTACTGGTACGCATGGGCCGGCCAGTCTCTCGAAGAAAAGAAATCAGGAACGCAGGCGTTTTTCATCTTCGGACTGAGCGTCGTTCTCGTGTACCTGATCCTCGCCGCGCAGTACGAGTCGTTCATCCTCCCGCTCATCATTCTGCTCGGGGTTCCCCTCGCGGTTTTCGGCGCGCTGTTCGCGCAGTGGATGCGCGGATTTTCGAACGATGTCTTCTGCCAGGTCGGCCTCGTCCTGCTGATCGGTCTCGCCGCGAAGAACTCGATTCTCATCGTCGAGTTCGCCGAGCAGCTCCGCGGACAGGGCATGTCGATCATCGACGCGGCCGTCGAGTCGTCACGCATAAGGCTTCGCCCGATCCTCATGACCTCGTTCGCGTTCATCCTCGGCGTTTTGCCTCTCGCATTTGCGACGGGTGCAGGTGCTGCGGGTCGTCAGTCGATCGGGACCACGGTGGCCGGCGGCATGGTGGCGTCGACCTTGCTCTCGATCATCTTCATCCCTCTTCTGTATGTGGTGATCCGCACGCTCGCTCCCGGTCGTGCACACCGCGCGCATGACGACGACGAAGGGTCCGAGGCTTCTGCGAGCGGCCACGGAGCGGCGGTGAAGGCCGGGGTGGCCGTCCTGCTCATCCTCTCAATGGTGGCTCCGATCAGCGCTCAAACTCAGACTGCTTCTATCGATCAACCCGTCATGGAATCCGTGACGTTCGAGCAGGCGATCGCGCGTGCGATCGAGAAGAATCCGACGGTAGGTATCGCGGCAGCGAATGTTCTGCGCTCGCAGGGACTTCTGGCCCAGACCCGCTCCGACTCGCGTCCCCGGCTGGTCGGAAACATCAACAACAGCACGTTGAACAAAGCGATCGCGTTCGACACCGGCGTCGTCCAGCCTCGCAATCAGTCGACGTTCAGCTTCACGTTGTCGGCGCCCATCCTGGCGGCCTCGCAGTGGGCGGCCACGTCGCAGGCGCGGGACCGTGTCGAATTGACGCGGCTCTCGGGCGTCAACGAACGCAAGCAGGTGGCGGTGAGCGCGGCCGATGCGTATCTCGCCGTCATCTCGCACAAGCGCCTGGTCGAGATCTCGCAGCGTTCCCTCGAAACCGGACGCTCTCAGTTCGACTACAACCGAAAGCGACGCGAAGGTGGGCTTGGAAGCAGGCTGAATGAACTGCGGTCGGGTCAGCTCGTCGCCACCGATGAAACCATGATCGAGACCTTCAAGCTGGGGCTGCGGCGCGCCCAGGAAGCGCTCGGCGTCGTTCTCGGCGAGAACGGTCCGATCGATACGAACGGCGAACCGACCTTCGAGGTCACCGCCGGTCTCGAAGCCGACTGGATGGCTGAGCGCACGGATCTTCGTCTGCGCACCGCCGAACAGGACGCCGCGAAGAGGATCCTGCACGGCAGCAACAAAGACTGGTGGCCGACCCTGACCGCGTCGTTCGATCCACAGTACGTCACTCCCAACGGTCTCTTCCAGCAGTCCAAGTCGTGGCGCCTGTCGTTTCAGTTGTCGCAGACGATCTACAACGGCGGGCTTCGCGATGGCGTCAATGTCGAGCGCAAGGCGAACCTTCAGGTGGCCGATCTCGCTCTGACTCAGGCGCAGCTTCAGGCGCGATCTGAAGTACGCAATGCGCGCACCGCAGTCGAGGCTTACGAGCGCGTGCTGGCAAGCGCTCGACAAGCCGCGGAACAGTCGAGCGAGGTCCTGAAGATCACAATCACGGCCTTCGACGCAGGCGCATCGACGAACATCGAGGTGATCGAAGCGCAAAAGACGACGCGCGACGTCGAGACCGCGCTGGCCCAGGCGGAGGACTCGCTACGTCAGGCTCGGTTCGAGCTGCTGGTGGCACTCGGTCGCTTCCCCAAGCCGTAGCGGCGCCTTCCCGGGCCCTTCAAGTCGGAGCGAAGGTCCTGGGGCGTGCGAAGATTCCAAGCCGTCGTCCCGCGCGGACTCTCACTTCTTTTTGGAGAACGATCATGGAACCAACGAATCCCAAGAACTTCGATCAGGGCGTATACGACCTCTTCGACAAGTACGTTCACGGCGACATCGATCGCCGCTCCTTCATCGACGGAACCGGCAAGTTCGGGATCGCCGGCATGACGGGAGCCATGGTCCTGGAGGCCCTGACCCCGCAGTTCGCTTCTGCCGAACAGGTGGCCAAGGATGACAAGCGCATCGTCGCCGAATATGTGGAATTCCCTCCGTCACCCAAGGGCTACGACAAGGCGCGGGGCTATCTCGTCCGTCCCGCTGGCAAGAAGGGCAAGCTGCCTGCGGTTCTGGTGGTCCACGAAAACCGCGGACTGAACCCCCACATCGAGGATGTCGCGCGGCGCGTGGCTCTGGAGGGCTACATGGCGTTCGCTCCGGATGCGCTCTTTCCTCTCGGCGGGTACCCAGGCGATGAGGACAAGGCCCGTGAAGTCTTCCCGAAACTAGACCAGGCGAAGACACGCGAGGACTTCGTGGCCGCGACCCCGTGGCTCAAGGGTCGCACCGACTCCACCGGCAAAGTCGCAGTCGTCGGCTTCTGCTACGGCGGATCGATCGCGAACATGCTCGCAACCCGCGTGCCTGATCTCGCGGGCGCGGTTCCCTTCTACGGCGGGGCACCCGCACTCGATGAAGTCAAGAACATCAAGTGCCCGATGCTCATTCACTACGCCGAGAAGGACGAGCGTCAGGTCCAGGCCTGGCCGGCGTTTGAAGAGGCGCTGAAGGCGAACAAGGTCAAGTACGAAGGGTTCGTGTACGCGGGCGCGCAGCACGGTTTCAACAACGA
>JBDSLN010000274.1:0-5943 GCA_039916365.1 Vicinamibacteria bacterium | reverse complement strand
TTCCGCCGACCGTCCAGCCTTTCCTGCGTCTTTCCGGTATGGAAGCGATGACGGTCCGTCCCGAATCCAACTTCGTCAACGTGGGCGAGCGCACGAACGTCACCGGCTCTCCGAAGTTCTCGAAGCTCGTCCTCGAAGGCAATCTGGACGAGGGTGTTCGCATCGCCCGCCAGCAGGCTGAAAGCGGAGCCCAGATCATCGACGTGAACTTCGACGAAGGCATGCTGGATTCCGAACAGACGATGCGCGATTTCCTCAATCTGCTCGCGAGCGAGCCCGACGTGGCGCGCGTGCCAATCATGGTGGACTCGTCCAAGTGGTCGGTCATCGAAACCGGGCTTCAATGTCTCCAGGGGAAGGGCGTCGTCAACTCCATCTCGCTCAAGGAAGGCGAGGAGAGCTTCCGCCGTCAGGCCCGCCTGGTGCGCCGCTACGGTGCCGCGGTCATCGTGATGGCGTTCGATGAGAAGGGCCAGGCCGACAACACCGCTCGTCGTATCGAGATTGCTGAACGCGCGTATCGCATCCTCACCCAGGAAATCGGCTTTCCGCCTGAAGACATCATCTTTGACCCGAACGTGCTCACCGTCGGGACCGGCATCGAGGAACACGCCAACTACGTCGTGTCATTCATCGAATCGACGCGGCTCATCAAGGAGCGGTGCCCGGGTGCCAAGGTGAGCGGCGGTATCAGCAACGTGTCCTTCGCTTTCCGAGGACAAAACGCCGTCCGCGAAGCTATGCACACAGCCTTCCTGTATCACGCGGTCAAAGCCGGTCTCGATATGGGCATCGTGAACGCCGGCATGCTCGGCGTTTACGAGGAGATTGAACCCGAGCTGCGGGAACTGGTCGAGGATGTCCTTCTCAACCGTCGCGCAGATTCGACGGATCGCCTGCTGACGTTCGCTGCATCTATGAGTTCGGGCGGCGAGGCGCGCAAGATCGCGGCCGAAACATGGCGCACGCTCCCGCTCGAAGATCGCCTGAAGCACGCGCTCGTGGCGGGCAACGCGGATCACATCGAGAAGGACACCGAAGAAGCGCTGGAGAAGTACAAGAAACCCCTGCTCGTCATCGAAGGTCCTCTGATGGATGCGATGAGCGTGGTGGGCGACCTCTTCGGCTCCGGGAAGATGTTTCTGCCCCAGGTCGTCAAGAGCGCGCGCGTCATGAAGAAGGCGGTCGCCTGGCTTCAGCCCTACCTTGAAGCGGAGAAGGCGACAAGTTCTGCCGCGGGCAAAGTGCTGCTCGCTACGGTCAAGGGCGACGTCCACGACATCGGCAAGAACATTGTCGGTGTCGTGCTCGCGTGCAATGGCTACGAAATCATCGACCTCGGCGTGATGGTTCAGTGCGACGAAATTCTTCGGGTCGCCCGCGAGAAGAACGTGGATGTCATCGGTCTTTCCGGGCTGATCACGCCTTCGCTCGATGAGATGGCGCATGTGGCTTCCGAGATGAAGCGGACGAAGTTCACCATCCCCCTGCTGATTGGCGGAGCGACGACTTCGAAGGCTCACACCGCGGTCAAGATCGCGCCGGGCTTCGACCATCCTGTCGTCCACGTCATCGACGCCTCGCGGGCGGTCGGCGTCCTCACTCACCTCAAGTCAGAGGATCGGGCCACCTTTGTGGAGGAGAACACGCGGGCGCAGGAGCTTCTTCGCGCCGAATACGCGAAGAAGGTGTCGCAGCGCGTCCTGCTTTCCCTTGCCGAGGTCAGAGCGAAGAAGGTCCACACCAACTGGACCACCTTCAAGCCGCCGATTCCCGCCTACCTGGGTGTGAAGAACCAGGACATTCCGGTGAAGGAACTGATTCCTCTCATCGACTGGTCACCCTTCTTCGCGGCGTGGGAACTGGTCGGGACGTATCCGAAGATCTTCGAGCATCCGAAGTGGGGCGAACGGGCGAGGGAAGTCTTCGACGACGGACAGAAGCTGCTGGATGAGATGGCGAAGCCCGGTGCGATGCGGGTTCAGTCGAGCCTCGGGCTGTTCACGGCGGCCTCGACGTCGAACGACGACATCGTCATCGAGACGGATCGCGGTCCGGTTGAGCTGCACACGCTGCGTCAGCAGGTGAAAAAGACCGTCGACGAGCCGTACGTCGCTTTGTCGGATTACATCGCACCGCAGGAGAGCGGTGTCGTGGATTCCGTGGGCGCTTTCGCGGTCGCGGTGACCGGCGGCCTCGACGAAATGGTCGGGCGTTTCGAGAAGGATCACGACGACTACCACTCGATTCTTGCCAAGGCTCTGGCGGATCGCCTCGCGGAAGCGGCGGCGGAATACGTCCATCGCGAGGCACGGAAGACATGGGGGATCGATACTGACCTTTCGATCGAGGACCTGGTACGGGAGCGCTATCGGGGCATTCGTCCCGCACCCGGCTACCCGGCCCAGCCCGATCACTCCGAGAAGGGAACCATCCTCAAAATTCTCGGCGGGACAGAGAAGACAGGGATCACCCTCACGTCCAGCTTTGCCATGATGCCCGGAAGTGCAGTCTCCGGCTTAATTTTTTCCCATCCCCTGTCGAAATACTTCACCGTAGGCGTGATCGGAGAGGATCAGGCGGGCGAATATGCGGTTCGGAAGGGGCTCAAACGGACCGATCTGCCGCGTTTGCTGGGCGCTTCGCTCGCGTGACATCCGCGTGGCGGAATCGGCGCTTTCGCGTGACGGCGCCCGTTTCGAAGGAGGGGGTCTGAAGACGGCCTTCGTGTGACGAGGAAGGCCTAGAACAGCCTCCGCGTACTGGCGTTCAAGAAACTATATAAACGGTTTCGAGCCTCGAAATCTTTTTGGGAATTTATTTGCCGCGCAGAAGGCGGTCGGGATAAGGGTGGACGCGCGTGAACTGCGGAAAAGCCCAGTGGGAGCGCGGTTGACAGGCCTTCCGGCCACTCACTAGGCTTCGCGTCCCTTAAATCACTCACTGAAGGCATTCGGCCTTTTTGAGCGACGTCATCCGGGGCTTTGAAGGGTGTTCGCCGGTTTCAACCGTCTATTCATGTTCGATCTCGCATTCAGTCTTTTAGAGGGTGGCCTTCCCCAGCAGGGCAGGACCGTGGTGCTCTTCCGTTTCACCACCCCCTCGAAGATCGTGCGCTCGGGTATGTTGAACTTTGACCAGGCAGAGCGACGATTCGTCGGCCCGCAGCGCAATCCCCAGCTCATGGAGGCCGCCCTGCTGTTCATCCAGAGCGTGGAAGCGGGCGTGGCGCCCGCTCAGCAGACCGCGTAGGCGTTCACGCGGTCTGCTGAGAGCAGATTCCGCCTCCGGATCGACCCCCCGCCTGCGTGCTAAGCTCCCGCCTCGTCGCTTGACCCACAGGGCCTCTCGTGTGCGATCAACCTGTTTGGGCACCGGTCGGCACAGCGATCCTGGAGAACGAATGGCAGTATTGGGAGTCGGCGTCGTCTTGAAGCAGATCGTCGCGTCCTCGGCCTCCTGGGACAATTGTCGCGTCCTTCACTCGGACGCCGTGGGCATCGCGTTCGAAGTCGAACGGACCATTTCGGAGACCGGCGTGATCGAGACTGCCGTGAGCCAGGTCTTTCTCCCGTGGTCAAGCGTCAAACACGTGCTCGTGATGGAGCAGATCCTCTAACCTCTGCGCTGCTTTTCGATGAGGAGCGCCACCACCGTCTTGGCGTCCTCGATCTTCTGATCGCCCAGGAGGCGCAGCGCTTCCGGTAGCGACATGCGCAGCGCTTCGATGCGCTCGTCACTGTCGGGTTCGCCCGGCTTCTCGAATAGATCGCTCGCGCGGAAGATCGTCACTGTTTCATCGCAGAAGCCGGGCGTGGGCAGGATCCGCAGCAGGCGGGTCCACGTGCTAGCCCCCAGCCCGATCTCCTCGCTTAATTCCCGCTTCGCGGCCCGCAATGGAGTCTCGCCTTTGTCGATGCGTCCGGCCGGAAGTTCAATGACGGAGTTGCCGAAGGCGCATCGGAACTGGCGGATCAAGGTCACCCGGCCCTTCGCGTCGATGGGAAGCACCGCGACGGAGCCCGAATGGCGCACGATGTCGCGGCGGGCGTTCACATCGCCCGGTTCCTTCATGACGCCGCTCTCCACCGAGAACACGGGACCCTTGAACACGATCTTCATGGATTCAGCCTTTCTTCTGTGCATGGATGAGGCTTTCGCGCAGCCGAGTCATATCTTCAGGCCAAGGCTCTTCGAAGCGCAGAGCCTTTCCGCTCGTCGGATGCTCAAAGCCCAGAATGTGCGCATGGAGGGCCGGCCGATCGAACCGGGTGACGATCTCGCGGACCGCGGACGGTGCCCTTGACGCGAGAGCCGCAGCGCCGTACGTGTCGTCGCCGACCAGCGGACACTTCAGAGCAGCCATATGGACGCGGATCTGATGAGTACGGCCGGAATGCAGGGTGAGCCTTAGGGAACTCGTGATTCCCAGAAGCTCCAGCGTTTCATAGTCGGTCCACGCTTCGCGCCCGTTCTCGACCACGGCCATGCGCTTCCGGTTTCCCGGGTCGCGCCCAATGGGAAGGCGGACGGCACCGCGGCTCGGCTTAGGAACACCAAGGGCGAGCGCTGAATAGATCTTGGTCACGGTGCGGGCCTTGAATTGGGCGGAAAGGGAACGATGGGCATGATCGTTCTTGGCCACCACCAGAAGGCCGGACGTGCCCTTGTCGAGGCGGTGGACGATGCCGGGCCGGGTGACACCTCCGATTTGCGAGAGCGTCCCACAGTGCTCCAGGAGGGCTGCAGCGAGGGTTCCGCTGGTGGTCCCGGCACCCGGATGAACCACCACGCCTGCGGCCTTAGAAACCACGAGCAGAGATTCGTCTTCGAAGAGGATCTTGAGGTCTCCCTTTTCGGGCTGGAGGTCCGAAGGGATGGCGGCCGGTACGGAAAGGGTGAGAACGTCGCCGGCGCGAACCTTCGAGGATGCTTTGGGCGCTGCCTCGTTGAGGAGGACGTCGCCGGATGCAATCAGTCCATGAATACGCGACCTGGACAGATCGGGAAACGACGCAGCAAGCGCCTTGTCGATCCGCTCCCCGTCGAGTTGCGCGTCGACCGAAAGCCGTCGCGTCTCGGCCGGCTCAGATCGATTCGGGCTGTCGCTTGGCAATGAGGGGAAGTGCCGCGAGGGTGAGGAACGCGACCACGAGCGCGATGAACTGAGATGTGCTCAAGCCGCCGCCGAACACGGTTCCACGCGCCACATCGCCGCGGAAGAATTCGAGGGTAAAGCGCATCAGCGCGTAGATCAACAGGTAGGCCGCGAAGACCTGGCCCTGGAAGCGGCGTTTCTTCAACATGGCCACGAGAATGAAAGTCAGAATGAAGGTCCCGAGCGACTCATACAGCTGTGAAGGATGGAGCGGAATGCCCAGGGGCACGCCGACCAGCGCGTGAGCGTCTTCGTTGTGGAAGATGACCGCCCAGGGCGCGGTCGATGATGAGCCATAGCAGCATCCAGCCGCGAAGCAGCCGAGGCGGCCTATCGCCTGACCCAGCGCGACCGCCGGGGCGAGCACGTCAAGCGTACGGAACAAGGGAAGGCTGTGCTTACGGATGTACCACCATGCCATCGGAATTCCGCCGAGAAGCCCGCCATAGAACACGCCCCCGCTCTGGAGAACATCGAGGATCGCCCGCGGGCTGCTTCGATACTGATCGAAGTCCACGATGATCAAGAGCAGTTTGGCTCCCACGAGACCAGCGATGATCGACGCGATCCCCAGGTCCTGAACCTTGATGGCATCGAGACCGTCCTTACGCGCCAGCTTCCCGGCGAGCCAGAGCGCACCCAGGAGGGCCGCGACGAGCAGAAGGCCATAGGTATGGAGGGAGAACGGTCCGAGCATTTTTCCGGCAAGGGAAAACGCTGGGATGGTAAACAGTTTCGGGAACATGAAGTCCTTCGCCTTACGTCAGTTGATGGGGGAGGGCTGA
>JBDSLN010000273.1:0-4476 GCA_039916365.1 Vicinamibacteria bacterium | reverse complement strand
GATCGCGATGTGGCGCTTTGGACTGTGGCGGCGCGCTCTTTGTTCAGCCGAGGCGGCGCATCATGTCGTGAAGGACGTCGCCGCAATCGCCTTCAACCTTGACTGACGCGATGTCGTCGGCGCGCGTGGTCCCGCGATTGACCACGGCGACGGGCTTCCCCATCTCAACCGCAGCCAGACAGAAGCGATAGCCCGAAAAAACCATGAGTGAAGAACCCACGACCAGAACTCCGTCGGCCTTCGCGAGCGCGTCATAGCAGTCCGCCACCCGCGGTTTCGGAACGTTCTCGCCGAAGAACACAACGTCTGGTTTCAACATGCCGCCACAAACGGGACAGGCAGGCACCATCACGTCATCGAATGGGCCGTCCAGTTGAGCATCACCGTCCGGCGCGTTCACCGCGTTCATACGCGACCAGCGCGGATTACGCGTGACGAGTTCGTCCTGGATGTCGGCGCGCGAGACGCGACCGTTGCAATCCAGGCAGCGCACGGTGTCGAGACGCCCGTGAAGGTCGATGACCGATGCGCTTCCGGCCTTCTGATGAAGTCCGTCGACGTTCTGCGTCACCAGCGCGGTGATCGCACCCGTCTTCTCAAGAGCAGCCAACGCGGTGTGCGCGGAAGCAGGCTGCGCGGCCGAAACGCGAGCCCAGCCGACCAGACTTCTCGCCCAGTAGCGTTGGCGCGTGGCGTGCGATCCGATGAACTCCTGGAATTGGACGGGCGGCTTGTGCTTCCAGGCTCCCTTTTCATCCCGATAGTCGGGGATGCCGGCCGCGGTGCTGCAGCCTGCGCCGGTCAAAACGAAGAGGTGCTGTGCATCGCGAACGAACGTGTCAAGCAACCGCTCACGCGTTTCCATGGCGCCGCGACTATATGCTTGACCCACATGACGACCTCGGATTCTCCCCAAGACCTCTGGCAGCCCACATCGAACAAACTTTGGAAGTCTTTGACGCCGGAAGACAAGCAGGCCGCGGCCGCCGAGCTGGTCAAGGACAAGTCGCCTTTGATCCACGCCAGCGTGATCGCCGTGGTGGCCGAGGCGCGCAAGATGCGTGCGATCGCCGTGCGCAAACTGGCCCCGGACGCGCAGGCTCGCATCATCGCGACCGTCCGCGATCCAGGCGAGATGCTCGCGTCGTCGCTTCTGGTGGCCCTTCATCTTGGCCCGCGTAAGCCCATGCTTATCTCATTTCTCGACGCCCTCGGTCTTCCCCATGAGGACGGCATCCTGAAGGACGAAGCGACCGAACCGATTCCGCTTGAAGACCTCAAGAGGGCCACCGCTACGTTGAGCTCCGAACCGCCCACCTCGGTGCGCGCCTACCTCAACACGCTCTGGCTGCAGGATCCGTCGCGCTGGTCCAACGCGAAAGACGTCCCCATCGGAGCGTAGGAAACGACCGCCGGTGGCGTCTCGTCAGCAGGAGTCGCTGAGAGGGTCGTGGTCGGCCGACGCGTCGGGAAGCGAGAGCCAGGACCGTTCGATCGGCGTTCGACTTCCGGCACTCGCGGCATGGCTTGCCATGCGACGCTTGAAGGCGGGCCGGGTGCCCAATCGCGCCTCTTCGCCCAACTGCCCTGCGAGAGCGAAAAGGTCGTCGGTGTCGCCTTCTTTCCAGGAATCGATCACGGGTTGGAGCTTGGGTCCAAGGGCCCGTTGCGGATCCCAGTCCGCGACTTCCTTGAACGACGGCTTCAAGGATCGTGAAAGCTTCGATCGCTCACGCAACGTCCCAAAGATGGGCGGCACGCCGAAGCCCGTCATCATCTTGAGGGCGAAGGGCGCATAGCTCCGCGGCGAACGAAGGCTACTGGCGGGCGGAAGTCGCACCCCGCGAGAGGCAAGCTGAAGGCCGACGGCCTCGGGAACGAGACACTGCGGGCGTTCCTCAAAGAAAAGAAGGTCGCGCCCCTTGTCGACACTCATGACCGCGCGCAGGGTCTTAAAGTAGTCAAGTGCTAAAGGTGATCCCATCAGACCGAGGGGAGCCATGACGCGCTTGGGATTGAGACGTCGCAGCATGACCGCGAATCGTTCACGCCAGCGTTGATCCAGGGACGCGCCGTTGCCTTCGGCTTCGACGTCGACGAAAGTACGAACCGTCCCGAGGCCGAGGTCGCTGATGGTTTCCCCGCCGGACGAATCGCTCAGGACGACGATCAGGGCCTTGCGGCCAGCGTCGCGTTCAGACTTGAGGCGCCCAAAGCAGGAAAGGGCTGCGATCCGCGCGGTGTCCGCGAACACAACGCTGTCGAACCTCAAATCGCGCTCCCCTGAGAAGGATCGGCGGCAGGTCGAACGCGCCGATCAAGATCCGACTGGTAGCGGGGGCAGGATTTGAACCTGCGACCTTTGGGTTATGAGCCCAACGAGCTACCGGACTGCTCTACCCCGCGACGTGTCGACAAACGGAATTGTATCAGAGGGACCCTCACAGTACGTCATGACTGCGGTGATAAGTTCGCGCTCCCTCATGAGAACCAGTGCCATCATTCTTGTCGGCGGAGAAGGCACCCGCCTGCGTCCGCTCACTTTGGACGTGCCCAAGCCCGTCGTTCCGGTGCTGGATCGTCCTTTCTTGAAGTTTCAGCTCGACCTGTTGCGCAAAGCCGGCATCATTGACATCACGCTCTGCGTGGCTTTCCGACCCGAGAAGATCCGGGCGGTTCTGGGCGAGGGAATCGCCGATGGCGTGAGACTCACCTACGTCCTCGAAGAGACGCCGCTCGGCACAGGTGGCGCGGTCAAGAACGCGGAAGGTGCAATGGGCGATCGCGTCGTGGTGATGAACGGAGATGTCCTGGCCGACATGGACCTCGCCGCCATCCTTCGTCTTCATGAAGAGACGAAAGCATCGGCCACCATCGTGCTCCATCCCGTTGAAAACCCCTCCGCCTACGGTCTGGTTGAAACCGACGGTGCCGGACGGGTTCAGCGTTTCATCGAGAAGCCGAAGCCCGAAGAGATCACCACGAACAACATCAACGCCGGCCTCTACGTCCTGGAAGCGCGGACGCTGTCGATCATGCCGAGAGGCGTTCCGTACTCCATCGAGCGCGGCTACTTCCCTTCCCTGATCAGTAGCGGCGAGAGGGTTCAGGCCCATACGCACCACGGCTACTGGATCGATATCGGCACGCATCAGAAGTACCTGCAGGTTCATCTCGACCTGCTTTCGCGCCGTTTCCCTCACGACATCCAGGGCAAGGCTCACGGTTCCGGGTTTGTGCATGAGACCGCCGTCATCGACCCGACGGCCGTGCTCGAGGGCAGCTTCTACATTGGCCCGGGTTGCCGGATCGGTGCCGGATCGACCATTGGTGAAGGCACGGCGCTCATCGCGAACGTGCGGGTCAGCGGTGCGACCATCCATCGCAGCGTGATCTGGTCCGACTCGCAGATTCAAGAAGGCGCGGTCCTTGATGGCGCGCTGCTTGCAAACAAAGTCCGCGTCGGTCGTCACTGTCGCGTGATGTCAGGCGCGGCTCTCGGCGAAGGCACCGTCCTAAGCGATCACTCGCGCACTGCCTGATCACTCAAGACACATCGGCCGAGTCGTTTCACAGGCGAAGTCGTTTCACACGTAAGGACAAACACTCCCATGACTGCCGACATCGCCAGCATCTTCAAGGCCTACGACATCCGCGGACTGAGCCCCAGCCAGCTCGATGAGCCGCTCGCCCGCCGCATCGGCATGGCGTTCGTGGACTACCTGAATGCCAGGACCATCGTGGTCGGCCACGACATGCGCGACACGTCGCCGGGATTAAATGGGGCATTCATCGACGGAGCGCGTTCCCGCGGCGCCAAGGTGATCGACATCGGCATGGTCGCCACGGACATGCTGTATTTCGCGGTCGCGAGCCAGAACCTCGAAGGCGGCGCCATGCTGACCGCGTCGCACAATCCGAAGCAGTACAACGGAATCAAGCTGATCCGGGCGGGCGCGGTGGCGCTCTCCGGAGATGCCGGCATCAAAGAAGTGCGCGAAGCGGCCCTTGGTCCCGAGCCCGGGAAGTTCGATGGACCGCAGGGCACCCTCACCGAGCAGGACATCAGCGCCGCCTACGACGCGCATTGCCTCAACTTCATCGACACCGCGAAGCTCCATCCTCTGAACCTCGTTCTCGACGCTGGGAACGGCATGGGCGGACTGGCCGCCGCCCGCCTCTTCGCGAAACTTCCCTTCAAGCACACCGATCTGTTCTTCGAACCGGATGGCAACTTCCCCAACCACGAGGCCGATCCGCTGGTCGAGGCGAACCGCCAGCAGGTCATCGCCGCGGTCAAGAAGGAAGGCGCCGACATGGGGATCGCGTGGGACGGCGATGCCGACCGCTGCTTCTTTATCGACGACACGGGCGAGTTCATCCCGGGCGACTTCGTGACCGCGCTGCTCGGCACCATGTTCGCGAAGAAAGAAAAGGGCGCCACCATCGTCTACGACGTACGCGCGTCGCGTGCCG
>JBDSLN010000272.1:0-5722 GCA_039916365.1 Vicinamibacteria bacterium | reverse complement strand
CAGCACTCGCGCAGGGGCCGGGTGTGGCGGCGGTTGTCCTGGTGGTGATGCTTGCCTACGAAGAGTTCGAGAGTCGGATTCTGGTCCCTCGAATCTATGGCCATGCCTTGCGGCTGCCCTCGGCCGTCGTTTTACTGGCCTTGCTGGCCGGTGGCACCCTCATGGGAATTCTCGGTGCGCTCCTTGCCCTGCCGCTCGCGGCCGCCCTCGTGATGCTGATTGACGAATTACGCGTGGAGCTGCCGGGGCAAACCGAGCAACTCGCAGATACCGAACAACGGGTCGAGGACGAGCGCGCCGAGGAAGAATACGAGCGCCGGACCGAGGGCGTGCCTGCCGAGCAGGCCGCCGCGATCGCAGTGGAGATCTCAGACGATCGAAGAAAAGAAGAGAGCCGCGTCGAGGAAGCCGAGGCCTCGACCGATCAGACGAATGAGGCCAACCCGGTTGAAAAGGCCAAAGACCTGTAGAGGAGAGGAGCCTCGGGGT
This sequence comes from Vicinamibacteria bacterium, assembly GCA_039916365.1. Taxonomy (GTDB): domain Bacteria; phylum Acidobacteriota; class Vicinamibacteria; order Fen-336; family JAGNNV01; genus JAGNNV01. The sequence goes on along the minus strand of JBDSLN010000272.1, from coordinate 5,233 downwards.
CTGCTCGTTTACTTGATCGTCTTTTTCGATGGATCGAGGCCCAGAGCCCCGTCGATCACGACGATCTCACTGGAATCCTTTGAGCCCAGCGGACGCTTCACCAGCGCGAAACGGCCGTCGCGACCGACATCGTAGTTTCGAGCGGAGGCCCTGTAGAAGTCGTACGGGCCCGTGATCAAAGCGCGCGGGACCGAGGCGCTGAAGACGCCGCCGGCGTTGAGCTCGGCTTCCATCAACGACTGGCCAATGACGAAGTAAAGCTTTCGTCCGTCGTGAGACCACACGGGAGCGGAGCCGCCCGCTGTCGAAACCTGCCACCGGCCTTGACCCAGCGGAAAGCTCTCGACCATCACCTCTTCGGTTCCAGTCTCGGTGGTGGTGTACGCGATGTACCGGCCGTCGGGAGAGAAGGACGCGGCGGACTCCCCGGCCGTCGGACTCGCGATCAGAGGCGTCAAGGCGCCCTGAGCGCCCGTGTCCATGAGCTGAATGTCAATGGATTTCTCCGTGGTGGTGACCGCAAGCCTCTTTCCGTCCGGAAGCCAGGCATCGGGGATCCTCTGCTCGGTGTTGGACACGATCATGACCGGCTTGCCGCTGCCGTTCGCCGCCCGCATCTGAATGCCCGGCTCGCCCGCCCGACCGACGGTGAGAATGATCTGCCGACCATCCAGACTCCAGAGCGGGAAGGCATACCCCTGGCCGAAGGTCAGGCGCTGTACGTGCTGGGACCGAAGGTCCAGTGTGTAGATATCGTCGTCGCCGCCAGAGCCCCCGCCGATCGCGAACGCCAGCCGCGTGCCGTCGGGCGAGAAACGCGGATGATTGAACGCGGCGGGCGGAGCGTTGAGCAGAGTCTCGTGCCCGGCCCGATCGAGAAGGGCAAGGAACCGATCCTTCGGCGTCGCCGTCTCCGGTGCTGAAGCCACGACTCCGTTGTCGCTCACCGCGAAGTAGCCGGACCCGCTGCTCACGTCGCCACCCAGTCCTTCCTGCAGAGTGAACGGCTCGCCCTTGGCTTCCAGGCGCTCGGGATCGAAGCGGACGGCCAGCAGAGTCTGTTTGCGCTGATAGACGAGGTAGCCGAGTGACGTGTAGCGGGCCATGCGCGCACCCTTCAGGATGGTGCGGCGCTCACCGGTGTCGAGACGCTGGGCGTCGATGTTGCCGTCGTCATAGTCGCCCGGGCTGTTAATGAGGCCTACGGTGAAGATCACCGTTCGTCCGTCGGGAAGGATCTGCGGCCAGCGGTGGGTGCGTTCCCCTTTCGTGATGTCGAGCTTGGTCAGCTCGACCGGAGCGCCTCCAGTTCCGGAAACTCGAAACAGACCGCTGTTGTAGACCGGTGAAAACACGAGCGACCCATCTCTCGCCCAGGCAAGGCCGCGCGGCGCCTGGGCGGGGGCGATAGCGACCGAAACCCCGCCCTCGATGGGAACTCGACGGACCATCTTGTCTGCGAAGAACGCGACGGTACGACCGTCAGGTGAAATCACCGGGTTTTCGGCGCCGACCGTGCCGTCAATGCGCGTGACGGCGAGGCTGTCGAGCGACCTTCGAAAGATGCTCGTTCCCTTTTCGCCCTCGGCCGCGAACAAGATTGTGTGTCCATCCGCCGAGATGTCGACGAGCGGAGACTGCGAGGCGGTGAGGGCATGCTCTGGCGGGATCGGGACTCCGAAAACCGTCAGTCCGCGCGGAGCGGCTGCGGAATCGCGCGGCCCTCTCACCATGAAGCCCGTGATCCCTGCGGCAATAATGAGCAACGCCGCGATGACGAGAGGAAGACGGCGCGAACTTGATGGCGCGCGAGCCATCGTTTCTGTCGATGCTGGCTCGACGCCTGTGCTGGTTGAGCTGAGCGCCACTCGCGCCTCGCCGATGTCACGCAGACGTTGTTTCGGATCGCGTTCGAGGCAACGTTCGATCAGACGCCGCAACCGCATGGGCGTGCTCGCGGGCAGGGCCTTCCAATCGGGCTCGCGCGTGAGCACGGCGGCGAGAACGTCGCTCACGGTTTCGCCCGCGAAGAGGCGCGTGCCGGTGAGCATTTCGAAGAGCACGACACCAAACGACCAAATGTCGCTGCGCCGGTCGACCGTTTTGCCGCGCGCCTGTTCGGGCGACATGTAGGCAGCGGTGCCCATGATCATTCCCTCCTCGGTCGCGTGACGGGACATCGTCGGCGAGTGGGAGAGTTGGCTTGATCCGCTGTTCGTGCCGGCCTCCACGTCGAGTGCTTTGGCGAGGCCGAAGTCCAGAAGTTTCACCGTGCCGTCGGGCGTGACCTTGATGTTCGCGGGTTTGAGATCGCGATGGATGATGCCCTTCTCGTGCGCTGCTTCCAGGCCCTCGGCGATCTGTCTGGCCATGGCGATGACTTCATCGACCGGCAGAGGCCCGCGCTCTAGACGTTGTGCTATGTCTTCGCCTTCCACCAGTTCGAGCACGAGGCCAATGACCGTTGCGGCCCCCGCTCCGGCGACGCTCTCTTCCAATCCGTAGATCGCGGCGATGTTTGGATGATTCAGCGAAGCGAGCACCTGTGCTTCGCGCTTGAACCGCGCAACCCGTTCGTGATCCTGCGCGAAGGCCGCGGGCAACACCTTGATCGCGACATCGCGATTGAGCTTCGTATCGCACGCGCGGAACACCTCGCCCATTCCGCCTGCGCCGATGGCGGCGATGATTTCATACGGCCCCAGCCGCGATCCGGACGTCAAGGACATGAATAAGGGAGTCTAGATTGAGAAGAGGCGGCGCGATCTGGGTCCAGGGACGGAAGACCCTGATGGCCCTGGCTCAGCGCGATAGCCTGCGCTGGAGACGCCGTGCGAAAGGTGCGATCGCGACGTCGCGGCCGAGCTTCGTGTCCCGCGCCCGAAACACCTCGCCCATTCCACCCGCGCCGATGGCCGAGATGATCTGGTGGGGTCCCAGCCTTGACCCGGCAGACCGGGTCATCGGCCGATGTTCCTCTCGATCAGGGGCGAGACCCGCGCGAGGGCGGTGAAGTCGCGATCCCGATGGAGGACACTCAGGCCGTGGCGGATTGCGCAGACGGCGATGAGACAGTCGGTCCCGGACCTCACGGTCAGGCCCGCGCGACGGGCGCCGCGATACAGGGTAGCGGCTTCGTCGAAGCGATCGAGAGGGATCGGTGACTCCACGCAGGGCAGCGCGCGCATGGCATCCCGAGCCGTGCGGTATGCGCTCTCGTCACGAAATCCCTGGAGGACCTCCTGCATGACCGGGAAGCAGGTGACCACTTCATCGAGCCCTCCGACCGACTTGAGATCGAATGGGTCCTTCTTCCGGAAGACCTCTATCCACGCCGATGTGTCAAGCAGCCACACGCGCGCCTCGCCGCCCTGTCTTTGGCTTGGATTCGCGGCGCATGGCGGCAAGGTCTCCTTCCCATAACCCCGAGCCCGCGAGATTCAGGATCTTTCCCGCTCGAGCGCGTCGTACGAATTCAGAAAGAGCCAGATCGACTGTTTTCGAGTAAGTACGTTGGGCGGAAAGCCTCGTGGCCTCTTCGAGGAGTTTCTCGTCAAGCACAAGATTTGTACGTTTCATGTGCACGAGGATACAGCGTCGCGGCCGAGATGCGTGTGCCGCGCCGGGAACACCTCGCCCATTCCGTCCGCGCCGATGGCGGTGATGATTTCATTGGGACCGAGGCGGGTGCCGGAAGACAAAGTCATGGAGGCGGAAGTCTGGTGTGCTGCCTCGTAAGTTCCCGGTACATGCGAGGGTCGAGGCGGGTGTTAAGAGCAAGTGAGTTGGCCGCAGGTGCCGACCTTTGAGGAGCGGGGAGCCTCGTCTCCGAAGTTCTCCATGTCTTGAGGAACGCCGCCATCTGCCATCGCTGGGCTTCGGGCAGACGCGACCAGGAGGGCATGCCTGCTCTCAGATCTCCGTTGGTCAGAAACCAGAACAGAGTTCCAGAGGTGGCTTTTTGGAAGACGGAGGAGCCGAGGGCGGGCCCGCGTTTGCCTCCGCGGCCGTCTTCACCATGGCATCCGGCGCAGTGCCGTCGAAAGAGCTTGTGTCCGGCGCGGATCGCGTCGGGGTCGCCCTCCAGCGGATTCGCGCGGGCGCGCTCCCGGTCCGGAACGTCGGCAACGCCGGTTCGTGGCGAGGGCCACTCCTCGGCCGTTGAAGGAGAGGGCGCGAACGTGAAAGCGAGGATGAGCGCGGCCGGGAGGAGACCTCGGGTCATCGACCACCCCCGAGTCTGGAGAACTCGTAGGAAGCCCCGAGGCGCAGCAGAAAGCGATGGCTGGTACCGGTCAGGCCAAACCCCGGCGAAAGGCGCAGGCTCAGCCCGCTGGGAAGATTCCAGGCCACGACCGGAGCGAGGTAATGACTGGTGTCGGAGAGGCCGAACTGCCGGCGGGTCCCGAGGCCCCCGTACAACTCGACTCCCACGGCAAAGTTCTCGGGGCAGAGCGAGCAGGGATCGGGCCGGGCGGCCAGCGCGAGCGGGCGGCTGAGGCCTGCCGCGTAGCCGAACTCCCAGGACTCTTTCGCTTCGAGATGTCTTTCGGCGATGCCGTTGAACGACGCGTTCCATCCCCTGAAGTTGCTGGAGAGGATCAGCTTCGCCTCGATCTCGCGCTTGTGCTCCAGCCGAGCCTCCGCGTTGCGGGTCGCATGATCGGCCTCGCCGTCGTGATTGACGACCCCGAGCATCGATTTGTCAGCCCCGTTGATGCTCTCGTATTCGATGTAAAGCACGGGATTGACGCGGTGCTCACGCATGAGCGGCCGGAACCGGTTTTCCCAGCGATAGCCGGTAAACAGGGCGCTATCCCCGCGCGTGGCCTGGGCGGACAGATACAGTTCGGTGGTCCACCATGCCTTCACGCCGTACTCGAGCTCGGTCCAGCCGCCCAGGAAGTTGCCGCCGCCCCGCTGGTCGGCGAGAAGTGGATTGATCCCTATTTCCAGGTTGCCGGGTTCCTCAAGCTGATGGTCGTACGTGATGAAGTAGGGGCGTTCCTGGGCGCTCGCAACTCCCGCGCTCGCGCCCCCGAGGGCAAGAAACGCAAGGGCCGATGGTTGCCTTCGAAGAAAAGCAAAGATGCAAATGAATTTCATATTCATGTTTTGATGATACTCCTGGTGACACACCCATTGGGGCGCCCCGATCAATTTGTCGAAGACGAGCGCCGGTCAGAACTTGGCGGTGGGCGGGTGCCCTGAGGCTGGATCGAGCTGGCACCGC
>JBDSLN010000271.1:0-6054 GCA_039916365.1 Vicinamibacteria bacterium | reverse complement strand
AGTCTTGCCGGAACATTCGATGGAGAAATCATTCACTCCAGCGCCTACAAGCATCCGCGCCAGTTCGAGGGACGCCGCGTGCTGGTGGTGGGGGCTGGGAACTCCGGTTGCGACATCGCCTTCGATGCGAGCCGCTCCGCCACGAAGGCGCTCATCAGTCTGAGACGCGGTTACCACTTCGTGCCCAAGCACATCTTTGGCCAGCCGGCCGACGTCTTTGGGAACTCAGGCCCGCATCTGCCTTATGTCCTCGAGCGGCCGTTGTTTCAAGGGCTCTTACGTCTGCTCAACGGAGACACCGCCAGGTTCGGTCTGCCCAAGCCCGATCACTCGATTCTGGAATCGCACCCGGTGATGAACACCCAGATCCTTCACGCGCTCGCGCATGGCGACATCGAGGCACGGGCAGACGTCAAGGAATTGAGGGGAGGCGAGGTCGCATTTGTGGATGGGAAAAGCGATCCCGTGGATCTCATTGTCCTCGCCACGGGCTACGTGCGCGGCGTGCCGTTCGTTTCCAATGAGATCGTGGGGGACGATGACGTGTCGGTACTCTTTCTAAACGTCTTTCATCGCCGGGAGCCGAACATTTTCGTGATCGGCAACTTCACCACGGACGGCGGAGCGTGCCCGCTGCTCGATCGACAAGGAGAGATGGTGGCCCGCGTTCTCGGTGCTCGTCGCGACGGACGATCTCTGTCGCACTTCGAGTCGGCACGGCAGGGTAAGTCTCCGGACCTCGGCGGCGGCATTCGTTATCAGTCCGTGCGGCGTATGTCGAACTACGTGAAGAGCCGGCCGTACTGCCGCTATGTCGACGCGCTTCTCACTGCGCTTCGAGCGGACTGCTAGCCTTTGACCGCGATGAACAGAACTTGCCAGTCCCTAATGACGCGCGCGGCGGCGGTGCTCACCCTCACCCTTGACCTCACCATGGCGGGATGCGGCAACGCGCCTCCAAAGGAAGTTGCTCCGGCCGCAGCGGCTCCGGTTGAAGGAGAAGCGGCAGCCACGCCTGCGGTGGACGCTTCTACCATCACCGCGTTCGGCGTTCCGGAGTGCGACAAGTACGTGAAGCAATTCCTGGGCTGCGTCGAAGGTCACGTGACCGGCGAGCAGAAGGACAGGATGATTGAGGCCTTCGACGCGAATCGCGTGAAGTGGCGCGCGATGGCCTCGATGCGTGAGGGCGCCATCGCCCTCACCGTCGCCTGCCGCGCGGCCGCTCAAAAATCGAAGGACGAACTCACCGTCGACTACGGGTGCGAGTTCTAATCAGGGGTCCGATTCGACGCGTCTTCGAAAGTTACGCCGCCTCTTTGATCGCTTCCGACAGCTTGTTCGCGATCTCTGCAATCTGAGCTTTTTCGATAATGAGAGGCGGAGAGAGCGCGATGATGTCTCCGGTGGTGCGCGTCAGCAGGCCTTTCTTGAAGGCGCGGACGAAGACGTCGTAAGCGCGCGCGCCAACCTTGCCTGGAATGGACGCGAGTTCGATGCCGGCGACGAGGCCCATGTTCCGAATGTCGATGACGTTCGGAAGGTCACGAAGCGCGTGCATCGTCTCTTCCCAATAGGGCGCCAGATCGTTGGCCCGCTCGAAGAGACGTTCCTCGCGATACACGTCGAGCGCAGCGATTCCCGCCGCGGCGGCCACGGGGTGTCCGGAGTAGGTGTATCCGTGAAACAGCTCGATCGCGCCTTCGGGTCCGGTCATGAACGCGTCGTGAACCTTGTCGCTCGCGAAAACTGCACCCATAGGAATGGTTCCGTTGGTGAGCCCCTTGGCGGTTACCCCGAGATCCGGCGTCACTTCGAACTTGTCCATCCCGAAAGGAGCGCCGAGCCGGCCGAAGCCAGTGATCACTTCGTCGAAGATCAGGAGGATGCCGTGCTTGTCGCAGATCTCGCGAAGACGCTGGAGATAGCCCCTTGGAGGAAGCAGCACGCCGGTCGATCCGGCCATCGGTTCCACAATCACGGCTGCGATGGTCGAGGCGTCGTGAAGGGCAACCAGTCTTTCGAGATCCTCGGCCAGTTCCACGCCGTGCTCTGGTTGGCCCTTGGTGAAAGCGTTGCGCGCCAGGTCATGGGTATGACGGAGATGGTCGACGCCAGTGAGCATGGAGCCGAAGGTCTTGCGGTTATTGACCATGCCGCCGACCGAGATGCCGCCGAACCCGACCCCGTGATAGCCACGCTCCCGACCGATGAGGCGGGTGCGCGCGCCTTCACCCTTGACGCGGTGATAAGCGAGCGCCATCTTGAGCGCCGTGTCGACGCCCTCGGATCCGGAGTTCACGAAGAAGACATGACGGTGCGATGGCGGCAGAATCTCCGCCAGACGTGTCGCGAGTTCAAATGTCTTGGGATGGCCCATCTGGAAAGTGGGCGCGAAGTCCAGTTCGCCCACCTGCTTGCGCACCGCCTCGACGATCTTCGGACGGCAATGGCCGGCGTTCACGCACCACAGACCGGCGGTGCCATCGAGAACCTGGCGGCCGTCGTCCGTTGTGAAATGCATGCCCGAAGCCTTCACTAGCATGCGAGGCGTCTGCTTGAATTGACGGTTCGCAGTGAACGGCATCCAGAAGGCGTCCAGGTCGAGAGCGGTGGTGGTGGTCATGGAGTTTCCGAGGTTTCCTGTTGGTTTCATGCGAGGGCCCATGGTTCGGTGGCGGCCCATTCCTCGACGACGGGCTGAACTTCATCAAGCCGCCCGGTGAAGAAATGGTCTGCTCCTTCGATGACCACGAGCTTCTTGGGTTCTGCGAGGGGGGCGACCGCGGCTCGAATTGCAACTCCCGAACCGAACTGATCCTCGCTGCCTTGGATGAACAGTCTAGGCTGGCGAATGGACGGAAGGTCGGCTGCGCTCGCGAATCGGATGATTGGGAAGCCCATGATCAAAACCGCCTTGACCCGGGGATTCGCGACGGAAACCTTCGCCGCCATGACCGAACCGAACGAAAATCCACCGAGCACCATCGGCAATCCCGGGAATCGTCTTTCCATCTCCGCTACTGCGGCTTGAACGTCCGCCTGCTCGCCATTTCCGTTGTCGTGAACGCCTTCGCTGCGACCGACCCCGCGGAAATTGAATCTCAGAACCGAAATGCCTTGAGACTGAAGCGCCTTCGCGGCACGGAAGATCACCTTGTAATGCATCATCCCGCCGTGCAGCGGGTGAGCGTGGCAGATCACGGCGGCCGCCTTCGAATCTACGCTTTCGGGAGGCCGGTTGATCAACGCCTCGATCCGCCCGGCGGGCCCCTCGAAATCGACCGTTTCGGATTCCTTGAACGAGGTCACGACGCAAAGCCTACGTGACCTGGCTCTCCGGAAGGTATCGAACTACTCGCCTTCGGGAACCGCAATGGTTCCGCCCGGCGAGCTAAGCTCCAACCCGCATTCGGGACAGGTGCCGGTGGAGTTCCCGTCCAGCTTTGCGTCGCAGGCAGGGCACTCGGAATAGCGCCCGGACGCTGCGTCGAATCCCTCTTCAACATCGGCGTCGCTGCCTTCCTCCAGATGAATGGCTTCAAGCGCTGTCTGTGCATCCCCGAGACTTTCGGGACGCACGAGAAGGATGTAGCGGCCGTTCTGAACGAGGACACGAGAAGGAAGCTGGGCGTCTGAAAACGCGCCGACCGCCGGTTCAAGATCCTCGAGCGAATCGAAGGTCTTGATCGGAACGAGCGAAGAGATGGGCGCGGAGTCAAGCGCCGTACGCCAGGCGCCCGGTGCCACAACCGGCTCGCCATGTTCCGTCAAATCAGGCGCGCCGGAAGCGCCCACACCTTCGGCTTGGAGGATGAGCGCGGTGCCGCAGACGGAACACGTGGTGAAGTCAGGACGAAACTCATCGTCACAGGCCGGGCAGTAGCGGACCATTTCCATGAATCGAGATTACCAACAAAAACAAACCGCTCCACACGGTCCTGGGACGCGTCGACGCGTTCAGAACCGCAGGAGCGGCCAAGGTTCGAGGTGAAAGGAGCTTCCGACGTTACGCGGCGTTTCGAATATAGAACTGACTCGCGTTTTTCGGCTGAGGCTTCGTCTCGGTTGGCTGGAGGACAACCTTGCGCGCGCCCATGGCGCGAGCCTTACGGGCCGTCGCCTTCAAAAGTGCGCGTTCTGCCGCGCGACGATGAGAACCCTCAGTGACGATGAACTCATCGAGGCTCGCGAGCGTACCGCCAAGGCCGAGCTGGGGACGGAAGGAGAGGGCGGCGAGGCCAACCAGTTTGCCTTCGGATTCAGCGACGCGAACCAGAAAATCTGGATCGTTCAGGGTCTTACGGAACGTGTTGGCAAAGCCCAAAGGCTCTGGGAAATAGCCCTTCTGCTCGAGAAGGGTCAAGATGCCGACGCCGTCGGATAAAAATGCAGGTCGAACGCTAACGGGCATTACAGTGCTCCTTTCAGTTGGCGGCGAGTGTAGCTATCTAGCCACTCTCGGAGGATGTACGGGTCCCGCCAGATCATCCTCGAATACTTCTAAGCAAGATAGATGCCATTGATTCGGCAAAGGTTACGGTCTCATTGAGGGTACGTCTCGGGATGGTTTCCAGATCCATCGGAATCAGGAAACCTGCACGATCGGAAGGGAAAAACGCTTCGATTTCTCGGGCAAACTCAGCCCGGACTCCTCAACAAGGAGGTCGGCCAGGCTAAGGCGTCCGAGTACATCGTCCACAGCTCTTTGGACGAGTCTCCAAACGGAACGGACGGAACAGTCTGTGTTGTGGCCGCAACCCCGTGTGGCGCTTGAGTGGCGACCACAAAACCCTGCGTCAAAAATCCGCCCACCTAGGGCGGCCAGGGCCTCTCCCAGGTTGATCTCAGCAGCCGGTCGCGAGAGGGCGTACCCCCCGGATTGCCCACGAAGGGCGACAACGTAGCCACTTCTCTTTAGAACTCCGAGCAGTTTCGCCACATTCGGTCCGGAAATGCGCTCAACCTCGGCAATCTGGGGAATCGTCATCGACGCGCCCGCCGTCGAGCGGGCAAGCGTCAGCAAGCAGCGAAGACCGTATTCTTCTTGGGCTGAGAGCTTCATTGTGCGCCCCTCACATCAGACCCAGTTGAAGACGGGCGGCGTCGCTCATGAGTTCCTGCGTCCACGGCGGATCGAAGGTGACGTCGACGTCAGAGTCAATCACCGTAGGTAACTCGTTGATCTTGCGGATGATATCTTGTTTAAGGACGTCACCCATGCCACATCCGGGGGCGGTGAGCGCGAAACGGACCGTGACCTTGGTCCCGGCCGGTTTGTCGGCGCGCGCCTCGACATCGGCCACATTCACCGAATAGACGAGACCGAGATCCACGATATTCACCGGGATTTCGGGGTCGTAACAGGTCTTAAGTCGATCCCAGACAACCTGGTCGAGTGGCTTCTCACCAATTTCTTCTGCGGTGGGGGGAGCGTCGACCTGTTCTCCGATCGCGTCAGCGTCTTTGGCGTCGATGCGGACCATGTATCCCATCTCGGTGACACAGGTATGCGATCCGCCGAGCGATTGGGTCAGATAGACGGTTTCTCCCGCTTTGAGCTCGTGCGGCGTTCCGTAAGGAACGAGCGCTCCGAAGATGTCGCGTGAAACGGTTCGTGGTTCGCGCATGGATTATTCGGTGCTCACCGGTTTGGCTTCCGTGGCCGGGACGTCGGTCAGGGCAGCTTTCAGGGCGTGCCAGGCGAGGGTCGCGCACTTCACGCGCGCGGGGAACTCGGCGACTCCAGAGAAAACGGAAAGCTTTCCGAGATCTTCGACGGCGCGATGTGAGGCTTGATCCGGGGCCGCCGTGATCATGTCGTGAAACAGACCGAAGGTGGTGAGCGCTTCGTCGCGTGATTTGCCTCGAACGAAGTCGGTCATGATGGACGCGGATGCGGTGGAGATGGAACAGCCTTGTCCGACGTAGGCGGCGTCGGTGATCTTGGCGCCGTTCGCATCGAGCGAGAGATACAACGTCCCCTTGTCGCCGCACAGAGGGTTGTAGGCCGGCTGCACCACGGAGGCGCCCTCGATCACGCGGGCATTCCGC
>JBDSLN010000270.1:0-2526 GCA_039916365.1 Vicinamibacteria bacterium | reverse complement strand
TCTTTCGTCATCCAGCCGTGGGCGAAGATGCGAGACGGTGGGTTGAGGCCCGCCGCCAGCAACATCCCCGGCCAGTAAAGACAATGGAATCGGATGATCTCCTTGCCGATGATGTGCATCCGTTCGGCCTTGGGATCCGCCCAGAACTTCTGATATTCGGGCGCGTCGTCGGCGTAGCCAAGAGCCGTGATGTAGTTCGACAGCGCGTCGACCCAGACGTAGAAGACGTGCGCCGGATCATCGGGAATCGGGATGCCCCACTTCACGCGCGCGCGGGAGATGGAGAAGTCTTGCAGCCCCTGCTTTACCACCGCGAGAACTTCATTCTTGCGTGACTCCGGCGCGATCTTCATCTTGTCGGATCGGATCAAGTCGTCAAGAACAGCCTGATAGGCGGAGAGGCGGAAGAAGAAGTTTTCCTCTTCGGTCCACTCACACGGACGCTCGTGATCCAGGCAGATATTGCCCGGCTGCTTCATCTCGTCTTCGGTCTTGAAGGCTTCACAGCGCGGGCAGTACCAGCCGGCGTAGGTGCCGCGATACACCGCGTCCTGACCATCAGGTGTTTTCGCGACGCGCAGCTTCTCCCAAAGCTTCAGAACACCGCGCTTGTGGATGTCGTCGGTGGTGCGGATGTAGCCGTTGTAGTCAATGTTGAGTGAGCCCCACAGGGCCTTGAACACGCCGGAGATCTGGTCGCAATAGTCCTGCTCAGGGATGTTCTTTTCGCGGGCGATCCGCTCGATGTTCTGGCCGTGTTCGTCCGTTCCTGTGAGGAAGAAGACGTCGTCTCCGCGCAGGCGGCGCGCTCGCGCAAGGGCGTCGGACGCAATCGTGCAATAGGCGTGCCCCGCGTGGGGCACGTCGTTGACGTAATAGATCGGCGTCGAGTGGAAGAGCGTTCGCTTGGACATGTTCAAGGAGAGAGCGATGTTATTTCTTTCGAGCGACTTAAAGAAGACCCAACTGCTTGAAGCTCGCGAAGCTCTGGCTGCCGAGCACGACGTGATCGACCAGGGCGATGCCCAGCACCTCCCCGGCCCTGGCCAGACGATACGTCAGCGCCTTGTCTTCCTCCGAAGGCTGCGGATCGCCGCTTGGGTGGTTGTGAAAGGCCACGATGGAGCGAGGTCGGAAAGGGAGGGCCGCCTGAAAGACATCGGCCGGCGTGACCGCCACGCTGTGCCGCCCGCCCGTGGCGATGATCTTCTCGCCGAGGAGGCGATGCTTTGAATCGAGCGCGATCATCCCGAAGACTTCGCTTGGATGAGCGCCGTGGCGAGGGAGAAGGTATGCCGCGACACCTTCCGGCGAATCGAGTCGAGGTCTGGCCGGACCGGATTCGCATTGAAGGCGGCGTCCAAGTTCGAACGCGGCCAGGATGCGCAGCGCCTTGGCCGCACCAAGTCCGGGGTGTCGCGCGAGGGCATCGGGCGCGGTTTGAGCTAGACGCACAAGGCCACCGTCCGTGAGTTCTCGCGCAAGATCGAAAACGTTCTTGCCCGCCGAGCCAGTGCCAAGCAAAACGGCCATCAGCTCCCCGCTGGTCAGCGCCGACGCGCCCAATTTCGACAAGCGTTCCCGGGGGCCGTCGACCTGGGGTGGTGGTGCGGGCGCTGGGATCCCCAAGTTCAGGGGCGAAACGGAAGACTCGTCTGAAGACAAATGAAGCATGGACTCTCTCTTTCGCGGCTCAGACCTTTGGGAGAGAGAAGACGAGACCGTGCGACATAATGCGCTGCCCATGAGTCAGTCGAGGTCCAGCACGCCGTTTCTTTTTGGAAGTTTGCTGGCAGCCGCCGCGGCCTACGGCGCGAGCCTGTACGCCATGGCTCAAATGCAGCAGGTGTTGGCGACGAGGTTTGAGTTGCGGCTGGTTTTGATCGGGGCAGAAATGGCTTTGGCGTTGCCGCCGCTTCTTGTGGCCGCGTTTCTCGCATCAAGGATTCCGGAGCTCTACCGGTTTCACCCGCTGCGCCCTTGGGCGATTCCGTTCACCATCGCGCTGGGCCTGGCCCTTTGGACGTTGAGCCTGGGCGTGTTTGAAGCGCAATACGTTCTGCTGCGACCACCGCAGCAGTACCTGGATCAGTTCCAGGGTCTGCACGAAATGCTCCGACCCGGAAGTGCGATGGGATGGATGTTCTCCATCGCGGCGATCGCCGTGGCGCCCGCGTTCTGCGAAGAGATTCTGTTCCGAGGCCTCCTCACGCCGGTCCTGCGCAATGCGCTGGGTTCGGCCGCTGCCATCGTCATCTCCGCTTTGTTGTTCGGCCTGATCCACGTGGATGTGATGCCGGTCTCGGGCGGCACGCCCATTGCGGTTTACTACCGAGTGCCGTTCGCGTTCATTCTCGGAACGTTGCTCGCGAAAATCCGCATCGACACGGAATCGCTCTGGCCTTCGATGATCGCGCATGCCACCTTGAATGCCACCACGTTCGTGGTGGTCTTCGTGGCGCCGGAGCAGAAGGGCGAGATGCCCGATCCGCAGCCATTCGTTGCGTTGGGGATGCTGGCGGTGGG
>JBDSLN010000269.1:0-2700 GCA_039916365.1 Vicinamibacteria bacterium | reverse complement strand
ATGCGTTCCTCGAGAGTTGGATCAACGGCGGCGCGCTCACTTCGCGCCGGGATCGTAGTTTAGGAAATTGGAGTCGTCAGCCGTTGGACCTCCGGCGCCGGGCGGATGCCCTCTGCGTCTCTTTGGGCCACGACGTCCAAGCTGAAAAAGCGCCACCGCCATCGCGATCGATCCCACGCCGAAAACGAAGGCCAGACCCAGAGGCCCCAAAGTGGCGCTCAACAAGCGTCTCGTTCCGATGGTCGCTCCGAAATCGATGGGGGCACCCGCGATGCCGCCGCGCAGGTCCTGCTGCCACGACAGGATGTTGCCGCGCTCAATTCCGTTCGATGCGTTCCGATGCGCCTGGATCTCGCTGGGAATGTGGAATCTGACCGCCATCAGGCCGCTCTCGTCGCCCTGACCCGTCCCCGAGAAAGCGGGCCGCCGCCAGACTCCGAAAAGACGCACGTGGTCGCTTTCGGGTTGCAGCGCTATGACAAGGTCCGGGAACGCTCGCGTCCCCACCAGCGAGTTGACGTTCGTGAAGTCTCCAGACACGGTGATGCAGGGATGGCCGTTTTGCGTAGTCTTCTTCACGCGCGGCTTCAGAATTGCCGCATCCTGGAAGACGGCACCCACGGTTTCCTCGTTGACGGTCGCGTCAAGATCCGTGGCTTGGCCGACATTCTTGACCGCGTTCCAGACCCACAGCGGCGCCGTCACCGTGAAAGATCCCGAACCATCAGTCTTCAGCCAGAACTCCTGATCGAACTCGTACGTGACGCACCCTCGGAGAGTGGCCGCGAGGAGAAGCATCGAGAGAAGACGGGTCACCGCAGACCAGTCTAACGAACCGGTGAGATTTGGTCGGCAGACTGAATGGCCAGGTCGATGAGGTTCTGGAGCGCTGCGGGGAAAGGAGCGCGGGCCACACCCACTTCGCAAATAATCGCGGTGACGAGACGCGCGGGTGTGACATCAAAGGCTGGATTGCGAACGTCGACGCCGAGTGGCGCCGTTCGGATCCCGCCCCATTCCAAAACCTCTTTCGGATCGCGTTCTTCGATGATGACGTCCGCTCCGGAAGGCGTCTTCAAGTCGAAGGTCGAACGCGGCGCCGCGACATAGAAAGGAATCTTGTGCTCCCGCGCGAGGACGGCGACGGTGTAGGTGCCGATTTTGTTCACGACATCCCCGTTCGCCGCAATGCGATCGGCACCCACCACCACGCAATTGATCTCGTCACGAGACATGAGGAAGCCTGCCATCGAATCCGTGATCAGAGTGGTAGGAATGTCGTCGTTCACAAGTTCCCAGGCGGTCAACCGTGCGCCTTGAAGCACGGGCCTGGTTTCGTCGGCAAAGACTCGCTCGATCTTCCCTTGTCGATGAGCCGATCGAATTACACCGAGTGCGGTTCCGTAGCCAGCGGTGGCCAGGGCGCCCGCGTTGCAGTGGGTCAGGACGCGCGCGCGACCTGGGAAGAGTGCGGCGCCGAACTCGCCCATGGCACGACAGGCGGCCACATCGTCCTCCAGGATTTTCTGTGCGGCCGTTTCAAGCGCGTGGATCAGCTCTTCGGGGCGATCGGCCTGGTGTGAGGCGCTGACGCGACGCATCTGATCAAGCGCCCAGAAGAGATTTACCGCGGTCGGCCGACTGCGCGCGAGCACCTCATGGGCTTCATCCACGGCGCGCTCCAGCGAGGATCCTTTTTCATGGGCCCGTTTGGCGGCAAGGACAACGCCGAATGCTGCTGCGACACCAATGGCGGGAGCTCCTCGCACAACCAGCGTCTTGATGGCGTGCGCGGTCTCTTCGGCGGTCCTGCAGATAACCTGACGCACCTCTCCAGGCAGCGCTCTCTGATCGAGAAGATGCAGCGCGACGCCATCGAAAGTCATCGTCTCAACCACGAGCTATTCCATCCCTATCATTCGCACGTCGGCCTTGTGGGCAAATCCTCGAGCGCCCGATGCGTCTTGAATTCTTACGTATTCCCCCTCCTCGCCCAAGAGGGGCACGACCTCGCCCTCACGGAGATTGGAAAGGGCGATCGCCTCGGTCTTTGGCGTGTCGACGAGAGGTGCGTCTTTCTGAACCACGACACCCCTTGGCTCTCTCCATGCGCCGGCGAAGAGCGGCAGTCCAGCCAACAGGCCGGCGGCAAAGCAACTCGTGGAGAGCAAACGACGGGGATTTTTCACCAGAGCGGCGCCGAGAGATGCCAGAAATAGAACGATGGAGATTGCATCGAAGCGGAACCGCTGCGCGATCAGACGGGCATCGCCCAAGAATCCCAACGAGATCTCGGATGGATCGAGGCCCATCTCGGCCCTCAATCGCTCGACCTCGCGCATGACGGTGGCGTCTTGAGGTGCGAGATCCCTGGCGCGCATCAAGGCCCACATCGCTTCGCCCCTTCGCCCGCGGCCGAGCGCCGCCTGGGCCCAATTCCAGTAAAGGGATGGGGCCTGGACCTTTGCCCGCGACAGCCTCGCATACTCGCTGACGGCTTCGTCCCAACGACTGTGCGCGGCCGCATCGTTCCCTTTACGGAAGACGGTTGCCGCGTCCTCTGTCTGGGCCTGGAGCGTCATTGACATCAAGAGAAGGGCGGGCGCAAGCCACCAACCGAGATAAGAGCGGGTCATCGCGCGCGCTCCATCAAAGCGATCGCACGATCTCGGACTTCTCTGAGCTTCGCGTCGTAGCTCC
>JBDSLN010000268.1:0-4466 GCA_039916365.1 Vicinamibacteria bacterium | reverse complement strand
TCTTCTGCGCTTCATGGGTGGCCTGTGGCTCGTGTCCGATGACAAAGGATTCGGTGGCCTCTCGGGCCTGATCGCCGAGAGGGCCACGGACGGATTTCTCGTCACGGCGATCTCGGATCAAGGCGATAAGTTCACCGGCCATCTCACGCTGGATGCCGACCGGCCGAGGGGGATGAACGCCGCCACGCTCGAGCCGCTCGCGGATCTCAACGGAAAGCCGATCGCGGGCAAAGCCTGGGGCGACTCCGAGTCGATCGCGCGCCTCCCGGACGGCCGCGTGCTGATCGGGTTCGAACGCAATCACCGGATCTGGTCATACGACGCCGGACTTACGGGCACGGCGAAAGTGTTTGAGACGCCGGCGGCGCTGAAGAAAGCGCCATCGAACGGAGGGCTGGAATCCATGGCGGGCTGGCCGGATGGCCGGGTCCTCGCGATCACGGAGCAGATGAAATCGGCGGATGGGAATCTGGTCGCCTTCCTGCTTCAGAACGGAACCTGGTCCACGCTGGAATGGAAGCCGAGTGCCGACGGCTTCGAGCCCTCCGACGCCACGGTCCTCGCCAACGGTGATCTTCTGGTCCTCGAGCGCTCCTGGTCGGTGCTCGCCCCAACCAAGCTGAGCTCGCGCGTGACGCGCGTCAAAGCCGCGGCGGTCAGGCCGGGCGCGATTCTTCAGGGCGAAGTGATCGGCGAGCTGACGCCTCCGCTCATCGCAGACAACTTTGAAGGCATGACCTCGTTCATCAACGCTGACGGAAAGACGCAGATCCTGCTCATCTCGGACGACAACTTCAACGGCATCCAGAGGACGCTGCTGCTCTCGTTCGAGATCGAAGAAGCGGCACCTACTTCGAAGTGATCCGGTCCGCCGCGACGTCGTAGCGCGAGCCGCACACGGTGCAGGTCACCCATTCACCCGCCGCTGTCTTCGGCAGTTTCTCGCCGCAACGACACATCCAACCGGTCCGCCTCGCCGGATTCCCCATCACGAGCGCGTAGGCCGGAACATCGCGCGTCACCACGGAACCCGCCCCAATGAAGGCGTACTCGCCAATGGTCGAACCGCAGACCACCGTCGCGTTCGCGCCGATGGACGCGCCTCGCTTCACCAGGGTCTTCCGATATTCGTCCTTACGGACGACCTCGCTCCGCGGATTGAAGACGTTGGTGAACACCATCGACGGGCCGCAGAAGACGTTGTCTTCGAGTTCGACGCCTTCATAGACGCTGACGTTGTTCTGGATCTTGCAGTTGTCGCCGACCATGACGTTGGGCCCAATCACCACGTTTTGCCCGATGTTGCATTTCTTCCCCACCACGACGCCCTTGAGGATGTGGGAGAAGTGCCAGACCTTTGAGCCTTCGCCGATCGTGGCGGGCTCGTCAACGTAACTGGACTCGTGGACGAAGAAATTTTTCTCTGACATGGCGGATTCCTATTTGATGGCGACGGGCTTGCCGCCGCTGTCGAGCGAACGCTGGCCCGCGTCGAGAACGCGTAGCACATCGAGGCCGTTCTTGCCGTCGGTGCGCGGCGTCTTGCGGGTGCGCACACAATCGGCGAAATGCAGCAGTTCTTCCTTGAGCGGTTCCAGCTCCGGAAAGAACAACGTCGATTCGGACGTTTGCCGGATCACTGGCTGGCCATCCATCCAATCGACGCCCTTGTCGAACAGCTTCAGCTTGCCTTCTTTAATGACGTCATCGAACACGGCCATGCGCTTGCTGCCCACGACCACGAGCTTCTGCTCTTTGAAAGGATGGAGCCAGCTGACAAAGATGTGGGCGCGCGCGCCCTGGGTGAATTCGAGGTTCGTCATGGTGACGTCGGCCACGCCCTTGCGAAGCCAGCTCTCTCCCGCGGTCGACACACTCTTCGGCAGGCGGCCAAGGAGCAGCAGGATCACAGAGATGTCGTGCGGAGCGAAGCTCCACAGAATGTTTTCTTCGTGACGGATCTTCCCGAGGTTCAGGCGGTTCGAGTAAACGTACTGGATGTCGCCCAGATCGCCCGCATCGACCAACTCCTTCAACTTCTGGATCGCAGGGTGATAGTGAAGGATGTGGCCGACCATGAGGATGCGCTTCTTCTTCTTCGCCAGTTCCAGCAGCGACTTCGCCTCGCTGACCTTCAGCGCCAGCGGCTTTTCGACGAAGACGTCCTTGCCCGCCATGAGTGCGGCCTTGGCGGTGGCGGCATGCTGAGCGGCGGGTGACGCGATAGCGATCGCGTCAATGTCCTTCGACTGAAGCAGATCCTGAAGCGCCGCGGTGGCGACCGCCCCGGGATACAGCTTCGGAACCGACTCGAGGATCTTGGGGCTCGGATCACACACCGCGCCAAGCAAGCCCATTTGATGGAGATTGCGGGCGATGTTCTTGCCCCAGTAACCGCACCCAACGAGTCCAATTTTCATGAGAGCCTCTGCAAAGTCGACAACGCGTGCCGCTTACGCGGTCAGGAACGAACGAACGGCGGCGGCAATGCGCTCAACTTCGCTGAGCGGCAGCTCAGGGTAGAGCGGAAGGCAAACCACTTCTTTCGTGAGGCTTTCGGAAACGGGGAGATCTCCCACCTTCCCGCCGGCCGGCGCCATAGCGGGCTGAAGGTGAATCGGACGCGGGTAGTGAACCGCGGTCGAGATACCCTGCTTCTTCAGCTCTTCGATGAGACCGTCGCGCTTCGCGGTGCGGATCGTATAAAGGTGCCAGGCTGACTTCGCGCCGGGCGCCTCTTTGGGGGTGATCAGGCCAGGAATGCCCGCAAGGTGTTTCGAATACAGGGCGGCGCGCTCAGCGCGCTCCTCGGTCCACTGCTGCAGATGCGGCAGCTTCGCGCGGAGGATCGCAGCTTGCAGCGTGTCGAGGCGGGAGTTCGTGCCGACGATGACGTTGTCGTACTTGTTCGTGCCGCCGCCATGGTTCGCGATCTGGCGTACCTTGGCGATGAACTCCTTGTCGTTCGACACCACAGCGCCCGCGTCGCCGTAGGCACCCAGGTTCTTGCCCGGATAGAAGCTGAAGCAGGCCGCATGACCGAGACCGCCCGAGCGCTTTCCATTAAACGTCGCCGCGTGCCCCTGCGCCGAATCCTCCAGAACGGGGATCTGGTGATCGCACGCGATCTTGTTTATGGCGTCCATCGCGCAAGGATGACCGTACAAATGAACGGGGATGATCACCTTCGTCTTGCTGGTGATCGCGGCCGCGAGTTTCGCCGGGTCGAGGGTGTAGGTGACGTCGTCAACGTCCACGAACACGGGTATCGCGCCATTCAACATGATGGCTTCGCCGGTCGCGATGAAGGTATTCGCCACCGTGATCACCTCATCGCCGGGTCCGACGCCATAGGCACGGAGGGCGTAGATCAAGGCATCCGTTCCGTTCGCCACGCCAACGCAAGCTTCGACACCGCAAAACTCGGCGAACTCCTTTTCAAATGCGGTGCAATCGGGGCCCTTGATGAAAGCGGTGGTCTCGACCACGCGCGTCATCGCGGCATCGATCTCACTCTTGATGCGAAGGTACTGGGCATGCAGGTCGACCATCTGGACTGGTTTATTCATGAGGTGCGGGAGTGTAAGCGCCAGATTTCCCTCCCGTCAAACGCACACGTCATTAGTTGACAGAGCAACTATTTAGCTGTTATGTTCTTTCCATGGCACAGAGTTCTCTGACCCGCGAGTTGCGCCAGAACAAACCCTTCCTCAATCCGCGCGATGAGGCGTTCGTGGCGCTGCTGCGAACCGCCGACATGCTGAGGTGGCGTCTCTCTGAAGTGATTGAGCCTCACAACATCACGATCGCGCAGTTCAATGTTCTGCGCATCCTGCGCGGTGCCCAGAGCACCGGATTGCCGACTCTCGAAATCAGCGCGCGCATGGTGGAGCAAGCTCCGGGAATCACGCGCCTCGTGGATCGCCTCGAAACCGCCGGGCTCGTGCGCCGCGAACGAACCCGAACCGACCGACGGCAGGTTCTCTGCCACATCGAAGCCAAGGGTCTGAAGCTGCTGTCGTGGCTCGACGCCAGCGTGCCCCAGGCGACCGAGGTGCTGTTCTCGGGCCTGAAGCCCGGCGACCTCGACAAGCTTCTCGAAAGTCTCGACTCGATCCGCAAAGCCTGCGCCGCGCGCTGTCCTTCTCTACGCAAGCACTGATTCCCCTCAACCCAGACCCTCACCCTTCTCCGAAAAGAAAGTCAGCATGAAAACACCCTTTGTCATAGCCTTCACCCTTGCCGCTTCCGCCGCCTTCTCCCAGGATGTCTACAACGTCGACAAGGTCCACTCTGAAGTGGGTTTCCGTGTCCGCCACTTCGTCTCGAAGGTCTCGGGTCGCTTTGACGACTTCTCCGGAGTGATCAATATGATTCCCGGCAAGCCCGCGGCGTCCTCCGTGGAGTTCACCATCAAGACCGCGTCGATCAACACTGCGAATTCCTCGCGCGACACCCACCTGAAG
>JBDSLN010000267.1:0-6964 GCA_039916365.1 Vicinamibacteria bacterium | reverse complement strand
GGACAGACGCTGAACTATCAGGGTCGCCTCGACGGAGACACCATCGACGGCACCGTGACCAGGTCTTCCGGCGCCCGCGTCGGCAAACTGACGTTCAAGTTGATGCGATGAAGCGCGTCCGCAGCGGTCTCGACGAACTTCTCGCGCGTCCCGCGCGCCTACGCGGCGCCCGTGTCGGCCTGATCGCGAACCCCACCGCAGTGACCTCCGATCTCGTGCACGCAGCCCTTCATCTGAAGGCGCTCAAGAGCACGAAGCTCGTCGCCCTGTTCGGGCCCGAGCATGGCGTGTTCGCGAACGCTCAAGACCTCGAAGAAGTGGGCGACCTTAAGGATCCGAAGACCGGGCTGCGGGTCTTCAGTCTCTATGGCGAGACGCGGGTTCCGACCGCGAAAATGCTGGCTGGAATCGATGTCCTGATCTTTGATGTCCAGGACGTCGGCTCCCGTTACTACACCTTCATCTACACCATGCTGCATGCCATGCAGTCCTGCGCCGCCCACGGTGTGCGCATGATCGTGCTCGACCGGCCCAACCCGATTGGCGGCGCGCGGGTCCAGGGCAACATCCTCGACCCTCACTACCTGTCGTTCGTCGGCATGCATCCTCTGGCGGTCCGTCATGGCATGACGGTCGGAGAACTCGCGTTGATGTTCGCCGACGAACTGGGTTTGGCGCTTGATCTCGAAGTCGTGCCGATGAAAGGCTATCGACGCGACATGGACTTTGAAGACACCGGTCTTCCCTGGGTCTTGCCTTCGCCCAACATGCCGACGGTCGACACCGCGTTCATCTATCCAGGCGGCTGCCTGATCGAAGGCACGAACCTCTCCGAAGGCCGCGGAACGACACGTCCATTTCATTTCGTCGGCGCTCCGTGGATCGATCCGTGGAAGCTTGCAGGCGATCTCGATCGCGCGGGTCTCGATGGCTTCGCCTTCCGTCCGTGCTACTTCACGCCCACGTTCCAAAAGCACGCCGGCATGGTGTGTGGCGGCATCGAACTGCACGTGACGGACCGGAAGAAGATCGACGCGTTCTACGCCTACCTGATGATCATCGAGAAGGCCCGCGCGCAGAACAAGGCGAAGTTCGCGTGGCGCAAGCCGCCCTACGAGTACGAGTTCATCAAGCTTCCCATCGACATCCTGTGCGGAACGTCGGACATTCGTCAGGCCATTGAGGCGGGGCGCCCGGTGCGGACCTTAAAGCGCGACTTCGAGTCTCAGGCGCGCGCGTTCGAAGTGATCCGCAAGCCGTATCTGATGTACGCCTGACGTTGCCTGCGCGCTTCGCCCCTACTTGAGAAGCCGCGCGTAGTCCTGAATCACCGCGTCATAGCACTCGCAGGCCGCGGCCTCCAGTCCTTTGCGATTGACGATGCTGATTTCGCCCCGGGTGTAGCGAATGAGCCCGCGCCGTTGCAACGCGCCCGCGGCGATGGTGACCGCGCTGCGCATCACTCCCAGCATCTCGGCCAGAAAGTTCTGGGTGAGGTGGAAGTGATCGGCGTGCGCGCGGTCGTGCGTCATCAGCAGCCAGCGCGCGAGACGGGGCTCGATCTCGTGAAATCTGGTGCACGCGGCGGTCTGGTTCAGTTGCTCGGAGAGCACGTAAAGGTAGCGATTCACGGTTCGTGCGAACGTGGGGCTGCCCTCGAGATGACGCTGCAGCTCGGCGGCGCTCATCCGCAACGCGTCGCCCTCACCCTGAACCACCCCGCGCAGCGGCGCCTCGCCGACCCCCAGAGCCAGGCTGGCGCCCAGCATGCCCTCGTTCCCGATCAGCCCCATTTCCAGCGGCGGATGGTCGCTGATCGACGCGACCAGAGAAATGAAGCTGTTCAGAGGAAAGTACGCGTAGCGATAGGGCTGGCCCGGTTCGCACAGGATCTGGCCGAAAGCGAGCGGCACTCTCTCGCAGCTTGCAAGGACGCGGCCTCGCGACCTGGACGGATACATCTCGAGCAGACCATTGACGACGTCGGTGGACTTGGCGGCGGGCATTTCATTCTCCTCACATCAGCGAAGGAGCCATGTCGCATGGCGCTCTGGGGAGGCTGAGTCTCGAATCAAGTGTCCTTCCGAAGAAGTCGCGCCGTCCGTGCGTTAACGAACGGTAGCCGTCGTTCTCCTGGCGCAAACTGCTGTTTTCTAGAAAGGTGCCTTATGGGAGACGATCCGACGACGGATTCGTTGAGCGAACTCCAGATCCAGGTGGAAAGGGCGACCCTGCGGCTGGAGCAGCTCTATCAGCAGTGCGACGACGCCCAGGTGCGGCTGGCCGAAGTCCGGACAGAAGTCATCAGGGCCGACCGTCAGCTCGCGAGCCTTCAAGGGGTGGAAGTTCATGAGCAGTACCAGCGCCTGGTCATGGCGGAGCGCCATGACCGTGCCGACGCGGACCTGTACCGGAAAGCGCTCGACGCCGCGGTGATGACCACGGACACCGACGTACTGACCGAATTGCCCAATCGCGCGGTCCTGTTGGACCGGTTGAACACGGCCATCGTGAACGCGAAACGCCACGGGATTCGGGCCGCGTTGCTGTTCGTCGACTTGAACGACTTCAAAAAGATCAACGACACGCTGGGACACGACGTGGGTGATCAGGCGCTGAGAGTCGCCGCCAGCTGCCTCGCTTCGTCGGTCCGCGAGGCCGACACCGTGAGCCGGTACGGGGGCGACGAGTTTCTGATTCTCCTGGCCGAGGTGGGGCGATCCGAAGACGCGGTGCTCGTAGCCGACAAGATCGTGCGCGCTCTGAGTCTGCGCAGCCACGTGGGGCAGCACACGGTCCAGCTTTCCGCCAGCATCGGCATCAGCATCTATCCCGACAACGGAGCCGATCCGAAGACCCTGATCGATCGGGCGGACGCGGCGATGTATGTCGCCAAACGGCGCGGCTTGCCTGCACACGTATCAAACGCCGAGTCGGTGTCCGCCAGCCTAGCTGCTAGGCCCTTACCGCAATCCGATTCCCTACCGCCGCCCGGACCTTTCCAACTGTGAGATCCGTGCGGGGCTCTATTCCTTCCCTGACTGGCATATAGGGAAGCAGCCGATCGGTTTCCGTCTTCACCACTGCGTAACACTCGCAACTCCGCTTCTCCAGCTTCGCGCGATTGAGCACCGTGATCTTGCCGCGTTTGTATTCAATGATGCCGAGCTTCTGAAGCTTGCCCGCCGCATCGGTGACGCCCTCGCGCCTCACTCCCAGCATGTTGGCGATCAGTTCCTGGGTCATGGTCAGGCTATTGCTGGGCAGACGATCGAGCGACAGCAAAAGCCAGCGGCACAACTGCTGGTCGATCGTATGGTGACGGTTACAGACTGCGGTCTGTGCCATCTGGGTGATGAGCGATTGGGTGTAGCGGAGCATCAGCAGCAGCATTTCGCCGTGCCGGTTGAACTCGGCCTTGAGTCTCTGGCTGGCCAGACGATACGCACTGCCACCGCTTTGCACGATGGCACGGCTCGGCGTGCTTTCGCCGCCCATGAACAGAGCGATGCCGATGAGTCCTTCATTGCCGACCACCGATATCTCGGCGGACGCTCCGTCCTCCATCACGTAAAGGAGGGAAACGATGGAGTCGGTCGGAAAGTAAACGTGTCGAAGCTCGTCTCCCGATTCGTACAGCACTTTGCCCAGAGGCAGCGTCACCAGTTCAAGGTGAGGATACAGTCGCTCCTGCACCTCTCCCGGCAAGGCGGCGAGGAGACGGTTCTGCGTCGGCGCGGGTAGGGCAGCGATATCAGTCACCAGAAGCCGACGGGTAAACCCGGCGGCCGTCCAAGAATAGTCCCAAATCGAGCGCCCATCCGTGCGATACCGCACATAAGGGATCGCGCCAGCAGTCCGATGTTCTGCGGGAGACTCCTGAGTGAGTTGAAGCCATCACGACGGGCAGCCGGTCTTTCAGAGTCTTTGCCTTCAGGAAACTCGGACGAACCGCAGGCCACCATCCTTGTCGTCGATGATGACGACGACAGCCGGAAGCTTTTCGACGTTCTGCTTCGAACGGGTGGGTACGCCACCGCCGCTGCGCGGAATGGCGCCGAGGCCCTGAAATGTGTGGCACAGAGTCCCCCTGACCTCATCATCCTTGATGTGCTGATGCCGGACGTGAACGGCTATGAGGTAGCGGCCCGGCTCAAGGCCAGCCCGCTCACCGCGACCATCCCCATCATCATGATTACTGCGAAGAGCGATCCGGAGACGCGGCTTGCCGGGCGCCGAGGAATTCCTCACCAAACCGGTCAACCGAACGGAGTTGTGGTTGAGGGTTCGCAATCTTCTGCGGCTGAAAGCGCTCGGGGATCAGTTGGCGGAGCAGTCGATCATGCTCAAGAGCCTGGTCGAGGAAAGGAATACGGATCTGAGAGCGTGCGAGCAGCGCTTTCGGGAGATCGCGGTAAACATCAGTGACGTGTTCTTCCTCAGAGAGGTTCCCTCGTCGCACATGGCTAGAGCGCGAAGGTCTGATGGTCCTGGATGAAAGCGCTGACCTGACGTTCCGTTTCCGACCGCGAGATTGAATATCGCTTCTGAACCAGGTCGGAAAGCGACTTCCGATGGGCCTCGAGCTGGGTCAGGTCGTCTTCAGTCAGCAAGGGCCAGAGAGACGCCACGTCGAGCATTTCCTGCTTCCATTTTTCTTGTGCCTTATCGGCGTCCGGCATCACAGCATCGGCGCTCGGAAGCACGAAGTCCGATTCCTTTTGTTCCGGAGGATCGTCCTCGCTGATCGCGTCGACGTCTTCGCGCGGAGTGTGAACGGGACTGGCGATGGAGTCCGGGGCGCTTTGACTCCCGTCGGGCTGGACGTTCAAGGTCGGATCATCATTGCGTTTCATGCCGCGATCAGCACCTTGAGAGCGCGGGTGGAGGCCGCATGTCCGAACGTCTCGTACGCTTCGAGAATCTGGGCGAACGTGAAACGGTGCGTGATCAGAAGCTTCGGGTCGATCTTGATCGCATCGGTGGGTGCGGTAAGTCCGGGCTTGGGGCGATCCTGCACGGCTTTGAGGCCGGGTCCGAGGTAGACGAGAGCTTTCATGGTCTCTCTATGGTGCGCTCTCGCGGCGCCTCCGTCTGTGCGCAGGCGAACAGGACGCGGGTGATCACGGGCCACCTATGCCGGGTGACGCACAGATCAGAAAAGAGATCCGATTCACACTGAAAAGGCTCCGATGTCTTCATAAGGAACTTCCAATGGAACACTCGCCCGTGTACGTCTTCAATACCCACCTGGACGCTGAGGAGGCCATTCAATCGCTTCACCGCTCCGGCTTCAACATCAAGAAGCTGTCATTGATCGGGAAGGGATATCACAAAGAAGAGCACCCGATCGGCTTTTACGGAGCGGGCGATCGCATCAAGTCGTGGGGAGGCGCCGGCGCGGCGTGGGGCGCTCTTTGGGGCATGTTGCTTGGTCCGGCCGTGTTCTTTCTACCGGGAGTCGGGCTGATCGCCATGGCGGGGCCGTTCGTGACAGCTCTGGTGGCCTCTCTCGAGGGCGCCGTCGTGGTGGGCGGCCTGACCGCCCTCGGTGTGGCTCTCACACAGATCGGCGTTCCACACGATCAGGCCATCAAGTACGAGACGGCCGTCAAGGTGGACAAGTTTGTTCTGATGGTGCACGGTGATCAGGAAGATCAGGCGAAAGTCAGCGCGCTCCTCGCGAGTTCTCAGGCCTGGCGAATGGCATGAAGAGATTAAGCGCGCTATCGAACGAAGGTTTCGCGGCCTGAGAGCTCACACTGCGGGCTCACCCTCACCCTTACCATCGACGGAGCCAGAACAATGAAGAGCGACAGCCAACTGCAAGAGGACGTTCTCGCGGAATTGAAGTGGGACGCTTCCGTCAACGCAACGGACATCGGCGTTGAAGTAAGGGACGGAGTCGTCACTCTCGCGGGCCACGTCGAAAGCCTGGCGGCGAAGATCGCGGCCGAGCGGGCGACCCAGAGAGTGTCTGGAGTCAAGGCAGTCGCGGTTGAGATGGACGTGAACTTGCCCGGTCTGAGCACGCGCACCGATGCGGAGATCGCACTCACCGCCGCCAACGTTCTCGCGTGGACGACATCCCTTCCCGTCGACGCTGTGAAGGTGCTGGTCGAAAACGGCTGGATCACGCTCTCGGGCGAGGTCGAGTGGGAATACCAGCGCACGTCCGCGACCGCCGCACTGCGCCCGCTGATGGGCGTGCGCGGCGTCAGCGACCAGATCGGATTGAAGCAGAGAAGTGCCGCCACTTTCATGAAGGAAGACATCGAGGCCGCCTTGCTGCGCCATCACCAGATTGGAAAAGGAGACGTTTCAGTAGGGGTCAGTGGCTCCGAGGTGACCCTCTCGGGAATCGTCCATAGCTTCTCGGAGCGCGAAGCGGCCCGCGACTCAGCGTGGGGTACTTCGGGCGTCCATAAGGTCGTCGACAATCTCACTTACGCCTGGTAACGCGGAAGAAATCGCGCCTCTCACGCTGTCGAACGACAACTTACGAAGCGACCCGAATCTCATTTCAACAACCCTGCCGGTCGCTGCCCGAAGGGCGCGTTGACGTCGCCTCGAAACCTCCGTCATGTCTGAAGCCCGCGCCCACCCGAAATCACCCAGCACCGGCGCGCTGACAAAGGAAGCCAAGGCGAGCCAGGACGTGCTTTACGAATCAAATCCTCGCTACGACACCGTGATCATAGGGACGGGGATGGCGGCCCTCACCGTGGCGGCGCTTCTGGCCGAAAGCGGCCAGCGCGTGTGCATGCTGGAAGCCCACGATCTGCCGGGCGGCTATGTCCACACCTTCGGCTACGGGGACTTCTCGTTCTGCGCGCAGATTCATTACATCTGCGGCTGCGGAGAAGGCGACCGCGTCTGGAGATTTCTCGAGAAGCTTGGGCTGAACCAGGACATCGCCTTCGACGCGCTGGATCCAGATGGCTACGATCACGTGATCCTTCCC
>JBDSLN010000266.1:0-8557 GCA_039916365.1 Vicinamibacteria bacterium | reverse complement strand
CCGCAGTCACGTAGACGCGAAGCGTCTGAAGGTTCATGCCGTTGGGATCGGCTTCGCTCATGCGCACGTTGATGGGCAGGACGGAGACTCGCACGCCGTCCACCGACACTTCGATCTGCTCGCCCTTGATCGTGCTGCCAAAGAGCTGGCCGGTGGGAACAGAGTGCAGCATCATGCGGAAGCTGTAGTCGCCGTCTGCGGGAAAATTGTGGACGACGGAGATGCCGCCGCGCGTGCCAAACGGCGCACCCTCGGCCCGCTCCATCTGCGAAGCGGTGCGGTCGAGTTTGTAGGTCGTCTCGGTGGCTGAAGCGTTCTTATCGCCGATCGCGAGCGAACTGACTTTGCTGGCGGCGCGCAGATAGCCTTCCATCAGGGTTGGCGAGAACATCTGGGCGTCAGCCACGTTGTCGAAACCGTGAGACATCGTGTCGGGCGGAAGGAAGGCGTTCACATCGACCTCGATGCTGAGCATGTCCTTCACCGACTGTGCGTACTCGGCGCGGTTGAGGCGCTGGAAGGGCCGGAAACCCGGGTTTGGAGCCAGCGCGGCCACGCGATCGAGCTTCTGTTCGAGGAACTCGACCATCGCCTTCGCTTCTTCAGGCTCGGGGCGCTTCGCGGTAGGAGGCGGCATCAGGCCGGTACGGAGTTTCTTGATCATCCGCTCGCCGAGTTCGGCGTTGGACGTGACCTTGGCGGCATCGAACGTTTCGAACGAAACGCCGCCGGACTTCCTGCCGTCGTGATGGCAACTGGAGCAGTAGTCGCTGATCAGTTCGTTCGTATGCGCGGCCACGGCAGGACCGGCCGCCGAGGCCGTCACGGAGGTGGTCTTCACGACGGGCCTGGAGGCCGCTGGCGCAGCGACGGGCGCCGACGCTTTGGCTACGGAAATCGCGGATCTGGCCGGCAACGTCTGGCCTGCTGCCAGCGCCACCGACATCGCAAAGGCGGTTCCGAAGACCGCGAGAGGCAACGTTTTCATCTGACCGTCCTTACTCTCGATCGTGCCAGCGTCCAGGCGAGGGCGCGGACCTCTGACATATCGAAAATGAGTATAGGGGTCATCAGACTAGGGGGGCTTTCGAGCCTCGCAGTTCACCGTTCGATTGGCGCAGTGGCCTTTGGAGGCTCTCCGAGCAGCTGGCGGACCAGGCTGGACTCACGCGAATAAAAGCCTGCGGTGTGGAATGAATCGCGGAACTTGTAGTGCGCGTAATCGAGGTGATGGAGCACTTCGTGAAGCAGGGTCCGCAGAAAGGTCTTGAACGCGACCACCTTGCCGAGCTGGGCCGTCCGCATCCACACCTTGATGCGCGGCTTCTTCCCCGGGGTCACCGTGTAAAGGCCGTGAAGCTCGCTGCCCTTCCGTCTGGGGCGTTCAGCGAGCACTTCCACCGTCACTTCGGGAACCCGCATCAAACGGGTGATGCCGAGGACCAGGGCGTCCGCTGCGGTGGCCACCGCCCGGTGATCGTCTTTGAGGAGTGCTTCTCGCAAGAGAGGCAAAAGCGGGTGCAACAACTCCGCCTGGGGGAGTGCGACCTCCTTGACCGCATCGCTCGCGAGATAGATACGTTTCGCGGGAATCGAGAGCCGGTTGAAATACGAGAAGGGCATGCGGCCGGAATTGTAGGGGCGAGCCGCCGCTCGCCTGCCGCAGAGCTACTTGGTACCGAACAAACGATCGCCCGCGTCACCGAGGCCCGGCAGGATGTAGCCGTGCTCGTTCAGCTTCTCGTCCACCGCCGCCGTGATGATCGGAACATCCGGGTGCGCCTTGGCCAGATTCGCGATGCCCTCAGGACAGGCGAGAAGGCACACCAGACGCAGCGAGCCCGGCTTGCTCTTCTTGATGCGGTCGAGTGCCGCGATCGCCGAGTTGCCGGTCGCGAGCATGGGATCGCAGACCAGGACGTCGCGGTCTTCGAGCTGCTGCGGGACCTTGTAGTAGTACTCCACCGCGTTCAACGTCTTCGGATCGCGATAGAGACCCACGTGGCCGACCCGTGCGGAGGGAACCAGTTGAAGCATGCCGTCGACGATGCCCTGTCCCGCCCGCATGATCGCGATCAGAACCAGCTTCTTACCCTCAAGCGTGGATGCGGTCATCGACATGAGCGGCGTCTCAATCGTCTCTTCGGTAAGTTTGAGGTCGCGCATTGCTTCGTAGCCGAGAAGCAACGCTATCTCGGAGAGCAAGGCGCGGAACTGAGCGGTGCTCGTTTTCTTACGGCGCATCAAGGTGAGCTTGTGCTTGACCAGGGGATGATCGACGACGGTGAGATTTGGATGCATGGCGTCTTCTACCTCAGTTCGGCGGCCGGGTGATGCGGGAGACAGAGTCAGACTTCGAGGCCCACGGCGCGCATCAGACCGAGCGCGTTTCCACGCTGCACCGGACCCGGCTTGATCCGGTAGTCGAAGGCCATGCGGTCACCCTCAAGGTGGTCTTCGAAGTGGACGTTCAGGGCGCGTGGCGCGAGACTCACCGCGATCTCCGCGAGGGCCAGATCATGTGAGGTGACGAGACCAATCGCGCCGCGCTCGATCAGCGAGCGCACCACCGCCTCTGCTCCGACGCGTCGCTCCGAAGAGTTCGTGCCGTCGAAGATTTCGTCCATCAGGAACAACGCGGGAAGCGGTCCGCGCGCGACATCGAGAATCTGACGGACGCGTTTGATCTCCGCGTAGAAACGCGACTCGCCATCCTGAAGTGAATCCTGAATACGGATCGACGCTCCGACGATCATGGGAGAAAGGGTTAACGCGGTCGCTCTCACCGGCGCGCCGGCAAGTGCCAGCACCGTGTTCGTTCCAACCGTCCGAAGGAACGTGCTCTTCCCCGACATGTTCGACCCGGTGATCACGAGCATCTGCAGGGTCGCATCAAGCCGAACGTCGTTGCGAACCGCGCGGTCGATGGGCAGCAGCGGATGACTCAGGCCCTGGCCTTCGAAACGAGGGCCGACTTCCACGAGCGTCGGAAACGGATCGCCGGGATTTTCGAATGCGTAAGTGCCGAGGCTGACCAACGCCTCGATCTCGCCGAGCGACTCGATCCATCCCACGATGGCGGCGCCGTGACGACGACGCCACGCTTCCACCGCGACGGACAGATGCAGATCCCACGCGATGAAGAAAGACAGCAGGCCGAAGAACACGTTGCTTTTCGATTCGTGGATCTCCATCCAGCGACGCAACTGGCCGATCGGCTTCGAAGGGGATTCGCCCTCCGCGGTCAAGGTCCCATTCAGCTGACCTAGACGCGGCGACTCAAACCGTTCCACCACCAGCCGGTCGAACAACTCGGTGAGCGCCTGAAGGTCCTTCACGGGCCGGCCGATGCCTTCCAGAACTTGGTGGGTGAACGCGCGGCTTTTCCAGGCGCAGGCCAGCACCGCAAGGAAGCCGACCCGAAACGGAATCGCGCCCCACAGATCAATGCCCCAACCAGCCAGAGAGATGAAAAATGCGGTGGAGGCGACGAGCGCTGCGATGCGCAGTGTCTGGGGCGGTGGCACGGGCTGGCCTTTCGCCCACTGCATCAGAGCGGTCGAATCAATGCCTCGACGCGCCTCGGCGCCGAGCACGGCCAGGTCTTCGCGCAGATCGAGCCGCGGGCCGATCTCCGTGATGCTGCGCTGTCGTTCCCTGATCTCCGCCACAGACGACGGATACTGGAGCCACGAGGCAAGGCGATCCTGCCCCGCGTGGGTGCGCGCGGTGGACAGGCGCTCAAACAGCGAGCCCCGTCCGAACAAATCGAGGTCGATGGCGCTCGGATGCGCGGGATCGAGAAAGCGCGCGCCGGTGTCGCCACGTCCGATCCACTGACCATGGGTGCGGGCAAGTGCGGTTTCATGGAACGTCACGCGACCCTTCGCGCGCCCCAGTCGAAGGGCCAGTCGCTCGTGGAGAATGATCAGGATCACGAACGCCAGAGCCGCCGCCGCAAAACCAAACACCGCGATGGGACGGAAGCCCATGACTACAAACGCGGCGAGAGCGGCCAGCGCGACCACGCCGCGGACAAGGGACAGCCGCGCGTCCTGCGCCTCGAGACGCATCAATTCGAGACGGCGCAACTCCACCCGACTTGCGTACGCAGACTGCGGATCCAGCACACTAGATCCTACCGTGCGACATCAGCACGTCAGGGAGCCAGGCAGAGGCCGACGCGATGGCCGAAGCCCACACCTTCCGCGACGAAACCGGTGGCGGAACGCGACACGCGGGACGCCGGGGCCGGCATGGCGTCCCAGCCCATCCGCCGAGCGAGGCGTCGATGCGCTTCGTCGTAGGTCAGGCCGACGGTTTTCGCGAGGGCTTCGTTGGACGAAGGCAGCGCGACCTTCAGCATCCACTGACCGTCGACCGTCGTGACCGCGATGGAATCGGGCTTCGCTCCGAAAACCGCGATCAAGTCGGCAGCCGTCCATGCTCGCCGCCAGATCTTGCCGTGGCCTCTCGGATGGCGAGGGCACTGAGTCACTCGGCGATCGCCGTTGCCCCAGACGAAGTGCGGAGACACCGGCTCGCCGCCGCAATCCGCCGTCCAGACGCTTGGGCGGTCGGGCTGAGCGCGCGCCGTATCCAACGACTTTGCCCACTCCGCATCCGACAAGTCAGGTGCCATGCTCATGTCTTCGACGGAGACCTCGGGCCTGAGCCATCTGGGAACCGGACCTTCTCCCACGAACCAGGCGCAGTGCGTCGAATCGCAGACGTCGGCCGCGCCGTGACGTGATCCACGCAAAAGGAACCGAAGCGCTGAGGATGTGAGTTGAGAGCGGAGCGATGCGAGCGCGGCTGACGGACCCAGTTCGGCTTTGATGATTCCATTCGCATAGTCGCGCGCCTGCATCGTCGCGACCAGGCGGACCGGGCCCGGCCGATCCACAACGTCGATCGATCCACGAACACCCCGGCTGAAGCGAGGCTCTGTCGATTCGATCCGCCACTCCCCTTTCGCGAAGTGATCGCCCGCCTTCGCCTCGATCAGCGCTGAGGGGCCCACGAACCCCCGCGAAGAATCCACGGGCCCTGTTCCAACGTTTTTGATGCGGATGCTCTTCAATCGAAGCTCCTCCAACATCTCCACACGAACCGGATCGTCGATGGCGCGCTTCTTGGAAGGAACCCGGGTGATCGGGCGGATTCCGCCAGCCGGCGTCGGCGCAGAGCGCACGATCGCCGTCGGACGCAGCTTCGAGATCTCGAGCCCGGCTTTGATCGCTGTCTCGCGTCCCGTTCCACGAGGCAGAAAGCCGAGGTACGCGAAGCCCGCGTCATCCAGCACCATGGCGAACCCCGAGGTCTTGAGCGGCGTTCCATCGATTGCAGGCACCGTCCCCGTCTTGGCCATGAAGCCCCAGAGCCGTAATCCCGACGCCGTACCGTCGTTCGCCGCGTCACGAAGGCCGGCGAGAAGTTCGCCACGAACGTCCTCGCGCTGGGCCCACGGAGTCCGCACAAGCTGGATGTAGCTCTGCAGCAGATCCGCAGGGGTCGCCGCGACCTTCGCGGGTCCGGGAAGTCCAATGGCTTCTCCATCGGTCATCGATCCCAGCCAGATGAAACCGGCTTCACGGAACGATGCGGCCAACGTATCCGCCGCGGTTTCGCGCGCCAGCATTTTGAAATAGGTGTTGCATGATTCGCGGATGGCGGCGCGCAGGCCCAGCGTTCCGTGACCGGAAGGCCGCCAGCAACCGGACGTTCGAGTGCAGGTGAAACGCGGAGTGTCACCTTCCGCGTGAGCGCGAGCCCAGGCGCGGACAAGGAAAGGCTTTTGCAGCGAGCCGACCGGGAGCAGTTCGTTCGCGGAGGGCTTGAGCGACGGCGGCTGACCCGGAAGGATCACCCACCACTCGAAGGCTTGAGGCGCAGCAGTGACCGCGGCCGACGGGGCGAGCATCACCAGCATCGCGGTGACGAGCGCCCTTGGCCGTCGCATGGACGGCCTTTTACCTGGCGACGGGCTTCGCCGCGGGCGAAGCAGCAGGCTTGCTCGCAGGCGGCGCGATGCCGAAGACAATGCGCTCCTTGAAAGCCGCACCGGTCACCCGACGCTCCACTTCGAGAGTGCGCACGGTCGGCATCCATCCAAGCAATCCAAGGACGCGGTCCGAAAGCGGCCGCGCATGTTCAGGAGAACGCGGACCCTCGATGCGGGCCCAACGCTTCCCTTCTTCGCGAACCTCGGTGAGATTCAGCTTTGAGAAACGTACGAGTTCGTTGCTCCACGTGATGGCCGGAGCCTTGGCGAGATCGGCCGCGCTGGGAGCGATCCAGATGAAGTCGCCGCTGCGCTTGAACGCAAGCACGGGAAGATTCGGCCCGAGGAAATACTGCTTCGCATCGGAAGACGCAGCGGACGACGGCGCGAGCCGCGCGCCTCGGCGCGTCAGGGTGGCGTCGATGAGAGTGGACATTTCGGCATCGCGTTCTTTCGGCCACGGAATGGCCAGAAGACGCGCACGCGACTTCAGGACAGCGTATCCGAACCCCGCGACCGGCTGAGCTGAAAGCAGGGCCGTCCATGCATCCACTTCGGCAGACTCAGTCAGCGTCACCCCATTCATCGGACCAGCGACTTCTATGTTCGTAACGTAGCGATCGTCGGCGGTGGACGCGCGGGATGAAGGCAACGCAGCGACTTCGAGTTGCGGCATCAGATTCGGCTGAGGCACGGGCTCGATCAGGCCGCGCCGGAGTTCCGCAAGCAGTTGCGACGCATCGCCGATCCATCCGCTCGCGATCGCGTCGGTCGCTTCGAAGGTCGCGCCACGCTGACCGGTCTTCGCGAGAGCGCCTTCGCGCACTTCAACCAGCCGGCCCGCGTCGAGACGAACCGCCGCGCTGATGCGGCCCTTCGACTCGTCGGCGTTTGAGAGCGATCCGAAGAGGAACTCCCGCTTGAAGTAGAGGTCGTTCTTCAAGGCGTCGGTGTCGAGTTCAAGACTGGCGAGGCCGTCGAGCTTCGGCGCGAAGCGTTCTCCCGCTTCCATCGCGGCGAGCGTCAGCTTCATCGCGCGTTCCGAAGTCGTGATGATGAGGAAACCCGAATCGCGGGACCAGACCAGACCCATGCGGGTCTCGCCGCCCGCACCTTCGTCTCCAGCACCCGTGCGCACGAGGTGATAGGTGCGCCCATGTTCGAGACGCGAGGTACCCGCCTCGAAGACGTCCGGAAGAACGGCGAGCGGTGTCTGCAGAACCAGCGCCATCTCAAGGTGGCCGACGTTGAGAATGGCCAGGCCCATTGACGTGGTCTGCAGGTCGACGATGGTCTGGAACGACAACTCCGTGTCACCGCGGAAACGCGACCACTGATCAGTGAGCTTCGCTCCGACCTGACTCTGGCCGAAACCGGCGGCGACGCCGTCGTTCTCGGGAAGGGTGTTGTAGAGCGCCTTCCTGAAGCCGCCGCCGAGCGCGGCGTTGAACGCGCGCACGTCCTTAATGGACAGACGTACGATCGCATCGGGCAACGGCAGCCCAGCGACGGAGGGACTCACGGGTGCTGCGGTTTGGGGTAAGGCGGTCGCGGCCCAAAGGGCAACGGCGGCCACCGTGAGAACTCGCTTGCGGGTGAAGGTCATCAGCGGCGCGCCTCCTGGGGTTGCGGTGCCTGAGGACGCCGCGACAGATCAGCCTGGACCAACTGAGAAACGAGGGCAAAGGTCAGGTCGCGCGGACGGTAGAGCAGCGCCTTCCCGCCCACCACACGATGCGAGACCATCGGCGGCTCGATCAACTGGGCCGCAAACTCAGCTCGCAATGTCCGGGCACCTGTCCACTTGCGATCGGCCAGGAGATCGAGAGCCGCGCGCAGATTGACGCGGTCGCCGGTGGCGGACGCGATGCGCGCGAGGTCGGCAAGGACCGCGTCGATGTCGGACGCCTTGAACCGACGGCGGGAGAGATCGGCGACCACCGCCTCGGACGAAAGCCCGCCGCCCATCGCCTGAGCGGCACGCGGGCGATCCACGAGCATGCGGGCAGCCCGCATGCGCAGGAAGGGCTCGTCGGCATAAACGTCGACATAGCCCGTGTCCTCAACATCGTGAATCGCACGGGTGGCGAGGAGTGCAAGATCGGGCGGCAGTGCGGTCGGTCTGCGCAGGGCTGCACGCGCCGACAGCGCGTCGAACGAATGCTCTTTGAGGTGCTTCAGCAAAGGGGCCGCGATCGCCTCGGGCGCATCGCGCCAGAACTTCAGGGCCTGCTTCCAGACCTCCGGGCCGCTGCCGCTCGCATCAACATAACGACGCCAGAGATCGAAGGCACGAAGTTCTTCGGCCCGCGACATCAGATTCTTTGTTCGCGCTTCCGCGAGGTAGACCGCGGCTTCGCGCTTGAGACCGACCACGTTCAGCCGGGCCGCCTGCCGTTCGACACTCATGAGGCTGAACCAAAAGTTGCGCGTGGTGCGCACCCACGGCGTCGCGAGTTCTTTCGCATGAGCGACCAGCACGCCGGCGATTTCTCCGTAGCGCTCGGTGGCGAGGTCGCCTCGGCGATAGGCGCGCTTCAGGCGATCGACGAC
>JBDSLN010000265.1:0-3538 GCA_039916365.1 Vicinamibacteria bacterium | reverse complement strand
CTGACAAGAGTGGCGCCGTCGTTCCCGGCGTCACCGTCACGTTGAGCAGCCCCGCGTTGCTCCAGCCCCAGGTTGCTGTCACCAGCAGCACCGGTTCCTACAGCTTTCCCCGCATTCCGATCGGCGTCTACAGCGTGAAGTTCGAACTCTCGGGCTTCACCACCGTCCTCCGTTCAGGCGTCAGCATCGTGATCGGCCAGAACGCGAACATCAATGGATCGCTGGACGTCTCCTCGAAGCAGGAAGTCATCGAAGTCACGGGCGAGGCTCCGCTGATCGACCTGCGCAGCAACGCACGCACCAATAACTTCAATCAGGACGCCTTGCAGAACATCCCGTCTGCGCGCGATCCCTGGGTCATCCTCCAGCAGTCGGCCGGCATCGTCATGGACCGCGAGAACATCGGCGGCAACATGTCCGGACAGCAGTCCAACTTCATCGCTCGCGGCGCGGCGACGACGCAGCAGAAGTGGAACCTCGACGGCATCGACATCACGGACATGAGCGCCACCGGCGCCTCTCCGGTGTACTACGACTTCGACGCGTTCGATGAAATGCAGATCACTACGGGCGGCGCGGACGTCACCATGCAGACGGCCGGCGTCGGCGTGAACCTCATCACCAAGAGCGGTTCCGACAAGTTCAAGGGCTCAGCCCGCTACTACATCACGGACAAGAAGTTCCAGGCGACGAACGTGACCGACAGCCTCCGAGCGTTGGGCGCGACGTCGGGCAACCCCATCCAGAACATCAAGGACTACGGCTTTGAAATGGGCGGACCGATCGTCAAGGGCAAGGCGTGGATCTGGGGCAGCTACGGCACCCAGGACATCAAGGTCGGCGTCAACGGCTTCTTCCTAAAGGAAGCTGAGCACGCAGGCTGCGGCGTCACCCGCACCGCCGCTGGCGCAGTGAAGAGCGCGGCGGACCTCGCACAGGTTCCCTTTGCGACCATCAAGGACTGTCTCAACACCGACCTCACGACCCTGGAGACGTTCAATCTGAAGTTCAACTACCGCCTCTCCAGCAAGGACACCTTCTCCCTCTTCGCGAACAAGGCCGGCAAGATCCGAAATGCCCGCGGTGTTTCCGACACCTGTACGATCGACTGCTCCAATCGCCAGAAGGGCGTTGAGGATCCGGCCCTCGGCTCGAAGTATTGGAAGACCGGCGTCCCGAAGACCTACAAGGCTTCGATGCGCCACATCTTCTCCGACCGTTTCCTGATGGAGTTCCAGTACGCGCACATCGGCAACAACTTCGTGCTCGATCATCATGAAGACGCCCTGAAGACGGTTCAGCCCCTGATCAACATCCAGACGGGCTTCCAGGATCGTTCCTCGACCTCTCAGCAGTTCGTTCGTCCGACCAACAGCTTCGATCTCAACGGCACCCGTTCGTCCTCGGGCTTCCTCGGCGGCGATCACGCGGTGAAGTTCGGCTTGCGCTACCGGCAGGATCGCGCGATCAGCACCGCCCACCGTGGCGGAAACATTGACACGCGCTTCAACGAAGTCGCAGGCGCGCTTGTTCCGGCTCAGGCCACGATCTACCGTGACTCGATCACCGACTACAACCTCTTCGATCATTCGGCGTACCTCCAGGACACCTTCACCAAGGACAAGTTCACGATCATCGCGGGCGTTCGTTTTGATCGTCAGTGGGATCGCGCGAATACCGGTGCGGTGCCGCAGACCCCGATCTTCGGTCAGATCACCCAGACCGGCTTGCCCTTCAATCAGCTTCCTTCCGTCACGTTCGCGGGAGCCGAGTCTGGCGTGAAGTTCAATGACTTCGCACCTCGCCTGGGCCTGACCTACGACCTCAAGGGTGATGGCCATAACGTTGTGAAAGTGAACTACGCTCGCTATGCGTCCCAGTTGGGAGACGGCTCTTTGTCCTCCACCTACAACCCGGTTGCGCAGGCGACGGTTCGCTATCCGTGGACCGACCTCAACGGCGACAAGTTCGTTCAGCCGAACGAGATCAACATATCGGCTGCGCCATTGGCACAGAGCTCCGGCTACAACTACCTCACTCCGAGCGCTCTCACCACATCGGGCCGGGTTGACACGAACCTGAAGAACGAGAAGACCGATGAACTCATCCTCGGATTCGACAAGCAGTTTTCCAACTCATTCGCCATGGGGATCGCCGGCATCTACCGGAAGTACGACAATTTCCGTTGGAGCGACACAGACAACATCACCGACGCGGACTACAGCCCGATTTCGTTCACTCCCGCAGCGACCGCCTGCCCGGCCGCTCAGAATGCCCAGTGTCCTACCGTGACCTACTACCAGCCG
Organism: Vicinamibacteria bacterium; assembly: GCA_039916365.1. GTDB lineage: Bacteria > Acidobacteriota > Vicinamibacteria > Fen-336 > JAGNNV01 > JAGNNV01. The sequence goes on along the minus strand of JBDSLN010000265.1, from coordinate 1,232 downwards.
ACCAGCAAGAATCTGTCGAACTTCGCGACCTTCGCCGTTACGAATCGCCCTGGGGCGACGCGTACCTACAAAGGAATCGAGCTCACCGGCCGCAAGCGGGTCAAGAGCTTCAATATGAACGGCAGTTTCACGTTGAGCGACACCAAGTCCTTCTTCAAGCAGGGCTCCTTCGAGGATCCGACCAACCTCGCGAACATCGATGGCGCTCAGTACGCTCCTGAAACCTCGGGCTCGGGCCTCGGCAACGTATTCCCCAACGCCAAGTGGATTCTCCGTGCCACCGCCTCCTACACGATTCCGTGGCAGAAGATCGGCATCGCGGCGAACTACAACGGCCGGAGCGGCTACCCCTCGCCGTTCGGCATCCTGAGCCCGACCCGCGCCAACGGCGCGGGAACGGCGACGGTGTACCTGGCGCCCTTGGGCGACGTCCGCCTGCCTGCCTTCCACAACCTCGATGCCCGCATCGACAAGACGGTGAGGGTCAAGGCTGCGAAGATTGTGTTGTCGCTGGACGTCTTCAACGTTCTGAACAGCGACATCGTACAGAGCATCAATCTCAGGCAGAACGCCACCAACGCGAACACAATCAGCTCTCTCGTCGCTCCGCGGGTCCTCCGCTTCGGCGCTCGTCTGAACTGGTAGTTCACACCCGGCCGTACGCCGATCAGGGCGGAATCCTTTGGGGTTCCGCCCTTTTCATTTTGAGGTAAGGGGGGCCGGACACGGACCCGGCCCCCCTTACAAACCCCCGACGCCGCCATTCGACGCGGCTTCATGATGCTCGGAGGGCCGGAGTGAATCCGGCCCTCCGACTTTCGATGCGTCGAACGCCGGCGTTGCGTTGGGATCGCAGGCCGGACACGGACCCGGCCCCCCCTTACAAACCCCTTTCGCTTCGACTTCGCAGGCCGACGCGGATTCTCGGGTCGTGCGAGGTCACGCGGTAGGATGAAGGCATGGGACGACTCATCGAGCTGATCACCGACATTGCTGCGTCCGCCGACGAACAAGGAGCGGCGCTCAAGCTTCCGACCACTGAATTCGACCGCCTGCGCGACGACTGGGGCGACGACGAAATCGAAGATGCCCTGGCCCTGGCGCAGACCGCCTTCCATCACGAGGCCGTGAATGAAGCGGCCGACTCTCTCTCTGCTCGGGTCATTGAAGTCCTCGGCGCCTTCGCTGACGAAGATCGCTTCAAGGCGGCGACCGAGCCTGGAGCTCCGGTC
>JBDSLN010000264.1:0-8514 GCA_039916365.1 Vicinamibacteria bacterium | reverse complement strand
CACGTCGGGCGCGTACGACCTCAAGAAGCAGCGGATCGGCCTCTTCCAGCGCTACAACGGCGGCAACATCGACGAAGGCTGGACGCGGCTGACCTTCGAGCAGTTCGACGTTCCCTTCAAGACGGTGATGGACGCGGAGTTGAAGGCGGGCGGTCTTAACGCGAAGTACGACGTCGTCGTGCTGCCTGCCGACTCCATCGCGCAGATGACCGGTGAGCGGCCCACGGCGGGTGCCACGGGCGGTGGACGAGGAGGCGGCGGCGGCTTCGGCGGCGGCCCAGACAACACGCCGGCCGAATACAAAAGCGGCTTCGGCGCAGAAGGCGTCAAGGGCCTGCAGGAGTTCGTGCAGAAGGGCGGCACGCTTGTGACCTTCGGCCAATCGGGCGACCTCGCGATCCAGCGTTTCAGTCTTCCCCTGCGCAACGTCGTGGCCGGACTTCCGTCAAAGACCTTCTGGTGCCCCGGCTCAACCCTCAAGACCCGCTTCGTGAATACCACCCCGCTCGCCTTCGGCATGCCGTCCGAGGGACTCTCTCTCTTCATGCCCGGCAGTCAGGTTTACGAAATCACGTCGATGGAAACGAGCCAGGACGTCGAAATCCTCTCCACCTACGTCGCACGCGATGTTCTGCAGAGCGGATGGCTGCTGGGCGAGGACGTCATCGCCAGGAAGGCCAACGCGGTCTCGGTCAAGTACGGCCAGGGCAAAGTCGTGCTACTCGGCTTCCGTCCTCAGCATCGCGACCAAACCCACGGCACCTTCAAGATGGTCTTCAACGCGCTCCTCAACACCCCGCCCGCGAAGTAGCGGCTGTTCGCTTTCTGGCGGTCCCTGAGGCCGGAGGAGCGTCGTCCTCGGATCCTTCAGGACTGGAACGGCTCGGGCGCGCCTGACTGAATGGAGAACTTCTGAATCGGGTGGCGTCTTCCTCGCCTCCTACTGGCGGAATAGTCTGAGAACGAGGGAGCGACTCCGCCAGAAGTCCAGTCCTGAAGGATCCAAGGCCGACACTCCCATCCTCGCGCTTGGAACACCAAGGGTCGCAGAAACCCAATGGTCGATCTCCGCTGGCGGAAGAGCGCCCGCGGCTAGGGCCTCAACAAACCTAGTCGCTTTAGGCTCTCGCCCGTCGCCACCAACGTCTCCTGCGGTGGCCTTGGCGTCCATCCGAGCAGCCTTGTCGCCTTGGCCGAGGTCGCATTTTTCTTCTTCCCCAACTCCGGCAGGAAGTTCTTGACCGCGGTGTCGAAGATGGAACCGATCCGCACCATGAAGTTCGGCAGCTCGATCGTGCTGACCCGACGCGCGCTCTCGCCGAGCCCGGCCTTCAAAGCCAACGCGATCTCCCGGATCGTCAGGAAGTCGCCACTGACCGCGATGAACCTCTCCCCTCTCGCCGCTGGGTCGGTCATGGCACGCAGATGCAGATCGGCCACGTCGCGCACGTCGACGATCCCAAAGCACAGCTTCGGCAGCGCGGGCATCCTGCCGTCCAGCATGCGCTTGATGATGTCGATGGACCCCGCGAAGTCCTTGTGGAGCACGGGCCCGAAGACACCAGTGGGGTTCACGACAGAGAGCGTCATCCCGTTACCTTCGCGCTCGATGAAGTCCCAGGCGGCTCGCTCGGCGAGAGTCTTCGACTTCATGTAGGCGCCCGCGCCCTTGAAGTCGATGTTGCTCCACGACGTCTCGTCGAACGGAGCCGTGCGAGGAGGATGACCGTACCCGACCGCGCCAAACGACGACGTCACCACTACGTGCTTGACCGAGGCATCGCGAGCGAACCGCAGCGCACGCAGTGTCCCGTCACGCGCGGGGATGATGAGGTCGTCCTCATGCTTCGGCGCTGCAACAGGCAGAGGCGACGCCACATGAAGGACGTAGTCGCAGCCCGTGACCGCTTCCTTCCAGCCGCCATCGCTCTCCAGATCAGCCGCGACGAAGGACAGCCGATCGCCCGCTACAGCACCGCCTTCGCTCACCATGTCGCGGACATCGCCTTCGCGCTTGAGACTGCGCACGGTGGCCCGCACTCGATACCCCGCGTTCAGTAGTTGGACGATGCAGTGAGACCCGATGAAACCCGAACCTCCGGTGACCAGGACCGTGGTGTTTGTTTCAGCCATGCCGCATTAGACGCGGCCCGGCGGCGCGTGCGGGTTGGCGAGCAGGCTCTCGATGACCTTCGGATCGGCCGGCTTGGTCAGGTGCACATCGAACCCCGCAGCCTTCGTAGCGCGTCGGTCGTGCTCCTGTCCCCATCCGGTCAGCGCGACGACGAAGGTACTGGCGCCCACCTCGCGACGGATCCGACGACAGGTTTCAAAGCCGTCCATGCCGGGCATACCGAGGTCGAGAAACACGATGTCTGGGTGGAAGTTCACCACTTCCCGCAGGCCGGCCTCTCCGTCGTAGGCAACGTGAACCTCTCCACCCAGAACGGTGATGAGCATGGCCGTGCTATCGGCCGCGTCCCGGTTGTCATCAATCACGACGGCGCGGCGTGGGGCCGGATCAGGCTTCGTCGCGGGCTGGGCCTTATCGGCAAAATCCGTTTTGCCCGCGTTCATGACCGACTCTAGGTCAGCATTCAAATCGTCGGCCCCAGGCCCGAGGATCGGCATGACGCGGCGAAGCAGGTTGTTCATGGGAGTCAGCAACCAGTTTGCCGCATGCCTGCCTGAATCAACAAGCGAAAACCATCGATGAAGAGGTCGCGTCCCTGGAGACCGCGGTGGATCCAGCCGAGGCTGAACGCCTTGCCGCGAAAATCGCAGCCATTGGACCACCGTCCGACCGCGACGGTGACGGAAAACGCCAGATGCGGGACCTGCTCCAGAAACAACTCGACCTTCTTCGCGGCTTCGAGTCACGCCTGCCAGGCCTGAAGGACAGGCGTGCGCGGCGACTTGAGTTGCTTCGCGCGCTCTGGCTTCAAGTCACCGAACTCGGGAGCGCGGCAGGCAACGACGGGACAACAAGCGGCGCTACGGATCGCATCCGCACCCTGTGCGCCGAGATCGTCACACAAATGGGCGGGGCTTCAGCCGACACGGAGGCAACCGAGGCGATCAGCGACGCGCCAACAATCGAGAGAACTTGAGCGACCGCCTACAATCCCCCGAAAGGGATCCCATGCCAATCAATCGACGAGCGTTTCTGACCACCACCGCCGGAGGCGTCGGCGCATTGACCTTAGGGGCCAGGCGCAGCGACGCCGCATGGCTCCAGATGGCCGGAGCCACGAACTCGGCCCCGCCCCGCGCCCTGCACGCGGCCATCAAAGCCCTCAGGCCCATGACCGCAGGCATCGTCCCCATCGCCGACGACGAGCGCCGCGCCCGCATCGCAAAGGCGCAGCGACTGATGGCCGAGCAGAACCTTGACGCCATCTTCATGGAAGGCGGCACCAGCATGTTTTATTTCGCGAACATGCGCTGGGGGCTGAGCGAGCGCACCTTCGGCGTGGTCATCCCCGCGAAGGGCGAACTCGCCTATGTCTGTCCGCGGTTCGAGGAAGACCGCGCCATGGAGCTGATCAAGTTCGGCAAAGACGTGCGCACGTGGGAGGAGGAGGAAAGCCCGTTCAAGCTCATCGGCGGCATCGTCAAAGACCGCGGCCTCCGTCATCACCGCATCGGTGTCGAAGAACGCGTGCGTCACTTCGTGGAAGAAGGGATCCGTCGCGACAATCCCGGCATCGAGGTGGCGGACTGCGTCGCCGTCACCGCGGGCTGCCGCATGATCAAGTCGCCCGCCGAAATCGCCCTGATGCAGCGCGCTAACGATGTAACGATCGAAGCTTACAAAGCCGGTCTCGCCACCATGTACGACGGCATGCCGCAGGACGAGTTGGAAGACAACATCACCGCCGCCTTCACGGCACTCGGCTTCCGCGGCGACGTCAGCGCGCAGTTCGGCAAGTGGACGGCCCTTCCGCACGGCAGCGCCACCCCACAAAAGCTCAAGGAAGGCGACGTCGTGATGATTGACGACGGCGTGAAATGCGAGGGTTATCAGTCGGACATCACCCGCACGGTGGTATTCGGCAAGGCGACCCAGCGCCAGAGGGATGTGTGGGACCTCGAAAAGCGCGCGCAGGCCGCGGCGTTTCAGGCGATCAAAGTGGGCGCCACCTGCGAGTCGGTCGACGCTGCCGCGCGCAAGGTGATCGTCGATGGAGGCTTCGGTCCCGGCTACAAGACGCCAGGCCTGCCCCACCGTACCGGCCACGGCATGGGCCTCGACGGCCACGAGTGGACCAACTTCGTGAAGGGCAACCTCACGAAGATCACCCCCGGCATGTGCTTCAGCGACGAGCCGATGATCGCGATCCCGGGTGAGTTCGGAATCCGCCTTGAAGACGACGTGTACGTGACCGAGGACGGACCGAAGTGGTTCTCGCAGCCGAGTGTGGCGATTGATCAACCGTTTGCCTAGTGTCCCGTAACGCTAAGGCTCAGCGCGGGCGGCGGCCCTCGCTCCCGGGAAGTACACGAGCGCATCAAACGCTGGCCCGACTGGGAGCAGGAGATGCTTAACCTGGAAGCGCATGGGGCGCTCTTCCGACCACCAGGCTGCCACGCTTGCCGGCTGCGAATCAGCATCCAGACGCAGCACAAACGCGGTCGTCGACAGAGACGACAACGCCGCGTCAAGGCTTCCCTCGGGCACAGCAGCGCCTCCATCACGTGAAGGCCCGCCGTAGGTCAAACCAATCGCAAAGTATTTCGGCCCGAGCAGCATCTTCAGTTTCGACCCAGTAGAAGCGAAGCGACCGGGAGGAAGCGCTGGCCCGCTCACCGGAACTTTCTGGACATGCGCGTTATGGGCCCAGTACACCGCGCGCTCCCCCGATTTCAGCCGTCCGAGGATCCACATCAAGTTGTTCGCCATGGCCTCTTCCCGCGGCACCGCATCGGAAAAGGCGCCCAGACGCTGCATCGCCTCGTATTGTTGCGCGGTGATTGCGACGCGTCGAGCCCACTCCAGGTGCTCGGGATCTCCGGCCTTAAGGCGGGCGATCCCTTCAACCAGCGCGTTCACGTTCCGCGTCCATTCTGTCTTGGCCTCGGTGCTGAGAGCGTCGTACTTTTCCTGGGCGGGCCGAAACCACGGGGCGGCGGTCAGCGTGGCGGTCGGCCGGACCGCGTCGATCAGTCTCTTCACCTCCGGTTGATCTGCCGTGAGTTCCTGAAGACGGTCGAGTGCCGGAAGCATCGAGGCTTCGCGCCCCGGGACGTCAGCTCCGTAAACATGGACCGGCCGTTTCCGTCCCGCACCCAGATTCCATTCGCGTAGCCATTCCATCGCCGCGCGGATCCCCGCAAGATGGCCATACCCGCCGCTCAGCGCCGCGTTCCAGTCAACCGCGGATGTTCGTCCGGTGACGTAATCGTCAGCCGCCATGGCCTCCGCGAGGCCGGATTCATAAACGAGTGCCGTGACCTGATGGCGTTGAATCAGCTCCTTCAACCACCGCACGCGGAACGAAAGGAACGGTTCGCTTTCGTGAACACTCTCCCCGACCCCGATGAGCTTCGTCGATTTGAACGCATTGTCGAGGGAGCGAAACGCCGCGCCCGTTTCATCGAGCCGCACGATCCGAGGCCGCGCCCAAGCGGCAAATGCCCCATAGTCAGCATCCGAGGCCAACGTGTGCGAAGCCAACAGGAACAAGAGGCCGGCAAGAGTGCGACGAACCATTCATATCTCCTTCCAATATGACGCGAGAGGGTTGGTAAAGGTTCCTCCCTTCCCGTCCCCGGCTTCCTGCTCCAGACGACATAAGAAAACCAAAAGAAACCCTTGACCCTGGAACGCATTCCAACCCTGATAATGCCTGCGTGCCGTTTACCTCAGGATCGTTAGCCCGCCAGGCCGGAGTCAGCTCCGACACGCTGCGTCACTACGAACGCACCGGCGTTCTCGCGAAACCGGGCCGGTCGGCGAACAACTATCGCGAGTATCCGGACAGCGCTCTCGCTCGCGTTCATCTGATCCGTCGCGCTCTCGCCTTCGGTTTCTCCCTCGCAGAGTTGACGGTCATCCTCCGCGAACGCGACAAGGGCGGCGCGCCGTGTCGCAAGGTGCGCGCCATCGCCGAGGCGAAGCTCGCGGCCACCGAAGACCGGCTGATCGAGCTCACTCGGTTGAGAGACGACCTCCAATCCCTGCTCGAAGACTGGGAGAACCGCCTGAGCGGAGTCGCTCCCGGCCAGCCGGCACGATTGCTCGACTCACTTCCCGCTCTCACTCACATCAACCTCAACAAGGACAATCCCCATGACCACGAACCCGTCGACCCTCCTCCTTCTCGCCGCACTCGCGGCCTCTCAGGACACTGGAGCCACGAAAGCGCCGAAAAGCGAACACCAGCACGACGTCAACAAAAGCGGTGACAAGGTGATGGGCTTCTCGCACGAGAAGACCACCCACCACTTCCGCCTGCGCGCGGACGGCGGCGTCATCCAGGTCACGGCTAACAGCGCCTCTGACACCGAAAGCCGCGACGAGATCCAGAAGCATCTTGGGCACATCGCCGGAATGTTCGCCGGCGGCAACTTCAACGCTCCCATGCTGGTTCATGGAGTCACTCCCCCCGGCACCGAGACGATGACCAAGCTCAAGGCTGACATCCACTACAGCTACGAAGCGCTGCCATCAGGCGGCAGCGTCGTGATCACCACCAAACGAAAGGATGCGCTGACTGCGGTTCACGAGTTCCTTCGCTTTCAGATCAAGGACCACACCACGGGAGATTCGTTGGAGATTCCCGCGCGCTGAGCGGCGCGGCGTTCCCATTCCTAGAACCCGATTCGCTTGCCAGGCTTCCGCACCGGCGTCATCAACTTACAAATCCCTTCGAACACGGCGCCGAACTGTCCGTCGTATTTCGCTCAAGAGCACCGAGGCAATGGGAGTATCTGGCCTACTCTGGCCGCCCGCCTATCTCGATGAGCCTCTCGTTGGCCCCGACAAGCTGAAGGGCCGCAGGCCACGCGCCGGCCAGGATTTTCTGGAGACTCGCGTTCGAGGTGTTGCCGCAGGTGATCCAAATGACCTGCGGGGGCGCGCCATGCATCCGAACGAGATCGACGAAGTCCCGATCCTTGGTCAAGACAATGGCTCCAGCACTCCGTGCCGCAAAGAAGATCTCCGCATCCTCCCCATCGCGCAGTCCAAGATCCTTGAGCGCCGTTGCCTCTACGCATAGTTCCTGAGTAAGCCACCGCGCGAGGGCTGGCGAAAGCTGGGCATCGACCCAGATCTTCACGCAGCCAGGATCGGGTGATCGAGACGGCTGCTCGCGAACCGAAGACAGGCGGCGATGTCTTCCATCTCCAGGTCTGGAAGCTCTCCCAACACCTGCTCGGGCGCGAGTCCGCTGGCCATCAGGTCAAGAACATCCACGACCCGAATCCGCATCCCGCGGACACATGGCCGCCCCCCGCATTGCAGGGGGTTGACGGTGATTCGGTCTGCCAGATCAGCCATGAGTTGTTTCGCGGAAGGAGTCTAGATCGTATCGCGCGAATCGCGGGCTCCGCAAAGCCTGTGCGTGTGCGACATCGAATCTTAGGATCGCGCACGTCCAGGCTTCGCGAGTGGATTCACGTGTCGCAGGCCGGGGAAGCGCCTGAAGTCGTTGTCCGCGGAGTAGACCGTGGCGCCGCGTTCGATGGCGAGGGCGGCGAGGTGGGCATCGGAGGTGAGATTTCCCGCCGCGCCCGCGGACGTCAACAGGTTGCGGAGCACCAGCCAATGTCTTTCGCCCGGAACCACCGCCTCGGCCACGGGAAGGCTCAACCACTCGTCGATGAAGCCGAGGGCGGCCTCGGTGGACATGGGCCGGTTGAGGATGCCGGGCCTTGTGGTCAGTCGAAGGAAGGCCAGAATTACGCCCCACGCGAAACCCACCGTGGTGGGGCCAGAGAGGGCATCCTCCAGCCACTTGCGCGCGGCCTTGTGATGCGGCGAGTCGCGGTCGATGGCGTAGATCAGGAGATTCGCGTCGACCAGGATCACTTCCGCAGTTCCAGCTTTCTTGCCTGGGCCTCGTCTTCCAGCGCGTCCGAGAGCCGGAGCGAACGATGGAGGTCGATTCCCAGGGCCACCCCGCCGAGGGACACGGGCTTGATTCGATAGGCTTGTGAAGGCGGCGCCTTTTCGGCCAGCAGGCCCAGTCGGATGACTTCGTTGACGTTTCGCCTGAAGGGCTGACCCGTCCGACGCGCCCGCCGCTTGAGCGCCTCGGCGACGTCAGGCTCGAGCGTCATAGTGGTGCGGATCATGAGAGCATCATAGCATCACGCACGAGAGCCCCTTCGCTGAGTGACACGGGCGCAATCATCTGCCTAGCTTGGCATATGCCTTGCTACGGTCAAGAGGATGCGTCTCTTTTCACCCAAACTTTGCGCCATGCGCAGTTTCTCCGCTTCCCTTCTCGCCATGGCGTTGACGGGATGCGCCTCGGCTTCGCGCGCGCCGGTTTCAGATGGCACCGG